>CAYZOC010000036.1:0-11051 GCA_964480275.1 uncultured Staphylococcaceae bacterium
AAAAATTGACGTTGTTTATTTGTACATCTGTTTAGTTTTCAAAGATCAATTGCATTATGTTTTCGGGCTTGCTATTACTATGTAATAGTAGGCTGTTCAACGTTTAATGCCTAATTAGAATATCATCTGGTGTAAGCGCTGTCAACTATTAATTTAACTTTTTTTGTCGATTTCACTTACCGAATGATTAGCACCTTCTCTGTGCTTGCTATATTTAATCATAAACAATAGGCCAATTCAAGAGAAAAGAAACAAAATTTTAACTTTTTTCAAATATCACCATAAATGCATAAAAAAAGACGAGTTTCCCCGTCTTTTATCTTGTTTTTTAATTGTTTAGCCAATATTTTCAATTAGTTGTTTGAAACTATCGACCGCAAGTGATGCCCCACCAACAAGAGCGCCATCAATATTTGGCTGTGCCATATATTCTTTGACATTATCTGGTTTGACGCTGCCACCATAGAGGATTCTCACATTTTCAGCATGAGATCCAAACATGTCTTTAATAATATCGCGAATAAAAGCACAAACATCTTCCGCGATTTCTTTACTGGCATTTTTACCAGTACCAATCGACCACACAGGTTCATAAGCAACAACAACCTTTTCGATGTCGCTGATTGCTACACCTTTTAGGCCAATTCTAATTTGTTCTTCAACAATTTGTTTGGTCTTACCCGCTTCAAATTGCTCTAGAGTTTCACCAACGCAGTATAGTGGAACCATCTTATTATTTAATAGTGCAAGATTCTTCTCATTACAACTATCATTTGTTTCACCAAAATAAGTTCTTCTTTCACTATGGCCAACTAGCGACCATTTGATGCCTAACTCTTGAAGCATCGGAATTGAAATCTCACCGGTAAATGCACCAGCGGTTTTATAGTGAACATTTTGGGCACCCACGATAAGGTTAGGATTTGTTTTGTTAACAACATCTAATGATAGATAGGTTGGCGTTACACCAATTTCAACATTTTTTTCACTTGCAAATTTGGAAAGTTCAATTGAGGCCGTAGCAAAAGACAAGGCTTCCGCACGGGTCTTATTCATTTTCCAATTGCCGACTAATAATTTTTTACGCATTACTACTCCTTAATAATATCAATACCAGGAAGATGGCCATCATTTTCAATCATTTCAAGCGAGGCACCTCCACCAGTTGATACATGACTAAATTTATCTTTAAAGCCAAATTGGGCTGCTGCGGCAGCACTATCGCCACCACCAATAACCGTAAAGGCACCAGGAAGCTCAACAATTGCATGAGCAACATACTTTGTACCTTCAGCAAAGTCGGCTTGTTCAAAGACACCCATTGGGCCGTTCCAAAATACCATTTTGGCACCAGCTAATTCTTGGGCAAATAACTCCTTGGTTTTAGGACCAATGTCCATTCCTTCAAAACCGCTGGGGATATTAGCATCTTTACTAACTTCCTTAACGCTCCAACCTTCAAACTTATCAGTGTAGATTGAATCGATTGGAAGAACGATTCTTCCCTTTGCGTCCTCAAAACACTTTTTAGCGTAATCAAGTTGATCAACTTCACAAGGAGAAACACCAATTTCATAGCCTAATGCTTTTTGGAAGGTGTAGGCCATGGCCCCACCAATAAGAATCTTGTCGCATTTCTTTAAAAGCGCATCAATAACTTTAATTTTATCGCTAACCTTAAAACCACCAAGCACGGCAACATAGGGGCGATTATCTTCTTTGACATCAACACAGCGTGAAAGGGCCTCAATTTCCTTTTCAACAAGGAAACCAACGGCAACATCTTTTCCTGCTGCTTTCAACACTTCGGGAACCCCATAGGTTGAGGCATGAGCACGGTGAGCGCTACCAAATGCATCCATCACAAACACATCGGCATAACTTGCCCATTCTTTAGCTAAGGCAAGATCGTTTTTTTCTTCACCCTTTTCATAACGAGTGTTTTGTAATAATAACACTTCACCAGTTTGGAGCATTTCCACAAATTTCTTTGTCGATGAGCCAGTGGTGTCAGGAGCAAATGTAACTTTATCTTTACCAAGTAGTTCTCCTAAACGACCAGCAACAACAACCATATCATTTTTCTTTTTCGCGGCTTCGACTTCTTCTGGAGTCAATTTATGTTTAATTTTACCTAAGTGACTAAAAAGAATAACGGCCGCACCCTTTTCTAGTAAAAACTTGATTGTCGGTAGTGCGCTGACAATACGATTATCATCAGTAATTACGTCACCCTTGCGTGGAACATTAAAGTCAACACGAACTAAAACACGTTTGCCTTTGACATTTAAATCTTTAATTGTTTTCATATTCCCTCCATTTATTAAAAGAATAAAAGCGCCCGAAGGCGCTCTTAAATCTAGTTAGAACAACTATTTTAAGCCGTGAACCTTCGCTAAGTGTTCAGCTAAGCGAATGTATTGGCAGGTATAACTATATTCGTTGTCATACCAGGAAGTAAGTTTTACTAGTTGTTTGCCATCGGCAGTGTTTAACACTTTAGTACCAGTAGCATCGAAGACACTACCAGCAGTTGCGCCAATGATATCACTTGAAACGATTTCATCTTCAGTATAAGCAAGAATACCCTTCATTGGGCCATGAGCGGCATCTTTCATTACTTTGTTGATTTCTTCTTCGGTGACGTTCTTCTTTAAGACGACAGTTAGATCAACGAGTGAACCATCGATTACTGGAACACGGAAAGCTCCACCATCGAGAACACCATTTAATTCTGGGATGACTAGACCAATTGCTTTCGCAGCACCAGTTGATGATGGAACGATGTTAGCAGCAGCAGCACGACCACGACGGTAGTTTGCCTTTGGTAAGTCTAGTGAGGTTTGGTCATTGGTATAAGCATGAATAGTACTCATAAAGCCTGATTCAATACCAAAGTTATCATGGAGTAATTTAGCAACTGGGGCTAAACAGTTGGTTGTACAACTTGCACCACTAATAACGGTCATATCTTTTGTTAATTTATCGGAGTTAACACCATAGACAAATGTTGGGGTTACTTTATCAGATGGAGCGGAGATAATAACGCCTTTGACACCTGGATCAAGGTGAACGCTAGCATCTTCTTTTCCCTTATAACGGCCTGTACATTCTAAAACGATATCAACGCCAAACTTAGACCAATCGATCTTTGTTGCGTCCTTTTCGCCAATAACAGGAATTTCTTTTCCTTTGTAAACGATAGCTTTGCCATCTGCGCTGACGGAAATTTGATCAACTGCGAATGGTCCATGAGCTGAGTCATACTTTAAGAGGTAAGCCAAGTTGGCAGCGTCGGTTAAATCATTGAGTGCCACGACTTCCATATTTTCTAATTCAGCAATTCTGCGGAATGATAGACGGCCAATGCGGCCAAATCCATTGATTGCAACTTTAATTGACATGTAATGTCCTCCTTCTTATGTTTGCGTTTAAATTATACTACGTATTTACTCATTTTTGTATAGAAATCATAAAAATAATCGGAAATTATTACTTATATGTAATAATATAGCGAAAAAAATACCGATATTCCTATTCTTTAATGATTTCAATGCCAAAAGTCAACTCACTAATTGACATATTAAAAGCTTTTGCGATTCGATCAAGAAGTTCTAAAGTTGGATTTCTGCGGCCGTTTTCTAAGTCGCCAAGATAATTGCGATTGATATTCGCCCTGAGTGAAAGCTCAAGAATACTCCACTTCCTTTTTTTTCTTAATTCACGAATTTTAAGACCTAATGATTGTTTGATTTCCATAATTAACCCCGCTTCTTGTATGGCTCAGCCAGTTTTTTCATTTTTATAAATAGGTGGTTAATATTTCCTTTACTAATCGGTTTTTCACTTGCTAACTTTTCACTTAAAAGATCAGCCAACTCTTGCAGGTTAGCATCCTCGTGAATGAGTCTTAATTCCATCAGAGCACTGAGTTTAGGGTTGTTTAGGACATTACTATCATAAAACTTTTGCACAATCTTAATGTTTTCAATTTGCTCTTGCGCACTCTTTAGTGTTTTTTGATAGTTTGCGTTATCACATATAAACATCCGGTTTGTAATATTTTGCATATCACGATCAATGCGCACGCTCTCATATTCTAAACTAGCGTTACTTGCACCAACAAAAATCAAAAATTCACTTATTTGATCGCTTTTTTTAATATAAACAAGAAATTTGTTGCGCCTTTTACCGACCCGTGGATTAAAATTGGCTTTTTCAAAACCTTCCATCATCTTCTTGATTCGTTCAGCAAGCTTTTCATTATCGACAACTATTTCAAGATGGTAATTACTACTTCTAGGAGAAGTCACTGACCCTGAAGCAAGGAAGGCGCCGGTAATATATCCGGCAAGTGTGTCATCACTATAGACAATCGAGCGCGGGATTGTTGTTTGAAAAAAATCTAGACTTAAGTCATCACTGATTTCTTTGACTTTCTTTTCCACAACAACAATAAAGCGTGTCGTTTTTTTGCCATACCTTTTGTTGGTTACATAATTAAATGTTGGTTCAAATTCGTAGACATCTTTAATTAATTGATAGAGATATTTAGCCACTTTAGCATTTTCCGTTCCCATCGAAAGAACTTCAAGGTTATTTCTTCGACCAATATAGCCAGATATTCTTAAAAACCCCGCAAGAATTGCTTTTTTTCTAGGCAGGGAATAATCAAGACTATTAAAAGTTATATCTTCTTTGATTCGCGTTGTAAAAGTAATCATTCCGACCTCACTACATCACGGTGATGAACGAACACAGGAAAATTAAATTTATAGCGATTAGCAAGTCTTTCAGCAAAATACACACTACGGTGTTGGCCACCCGTACAACCGATTGCGACAACAATCATGCCCCGATTTTCTCTAATTGTCGAAGGAATGTACTTATCAAGATATTGCGTGATAAGCATGAAATTTTCTTCAGTTTCTTTTTGCTTTTCAATAAAATCGATTACTGCTTGGTCTAACCCACTTAAGTTTTTAAGTTCGTCTAAGTAATAGGGGTTAGGAATCGTCCGTAGATCAAAAATGATATCAGCATCATTTGGTGCACCATTTTTAAATCCAAAACTGACAAAAGAAACCATCACAGAATTTTTATTAGGATCACGATAGCGCCGGAAAATAATTTGTCGTAGTTCGGCAATTGAAATTCTTGTTGTGTTTAAGACTAAGTCCGCACCATCACGGTACTGCTCAAGTAGTTCATATTCATAGTCTAGTGCTTTCTCCAAGGTAAGACCACTAGCTTGGAGTGGATGAGCGTGTCTAGTCAATTTATATCGATTTAAGATAACGTCTTTTTCAGCGTGCAAAATAATAATATCGGTTTTAATTTGTGGATACTTCTTGACCAACTCTAAAGCAGCTGGCAAATACTCCATCCGAATTGTTAAAAATGTCCTAGCGTAGGAGGAGTCTGTTGGATTAACTAGCTTTTCAAATAAGTTGTCAAAGAGAAAAACAGGCAAATTGTTGATGCAATTATAATGCATTTCTTCAAACGCATAATTGGCACTTGTTTTGCCAGATCCACTTATCCCACTCAATATAACTAATTGTGATGCCATAATTTATCCTACTTTATTATTATACATTCATTTACATTTTTTCTCATTAAAAAAACCCATGAAAAAACTAGCCGCTTGGCTAGTATTTCTTAACGTAATTTTTTAACGTAACGATTAGCCGCTAATGCGGCAATTGCCCCATCACTTGTCGCGGTGACAATTTGACGAAGATTTTTTTGATTGACATCGCCAATTGAGAATAGGCCAGGCACTTCTGTCATCATTTCATGATTGACTAACACATAACCACGTTCATCACGAACCTTTAAGCCTTCAAGTAGATCACTGACAGCATCAAGACCAACAAAAGGAAATACAGCTTTGACCGGTATTGTTTTTTCTTCACCCGTCACAATGTTTTTAACTCTTAGGCCATCAACTTGATTACCATCACCATGAATTTCTAGTGGAATAGTGTCTAAAACTAGTTCAATGTTGGCTTTTTCTTTAAGTTCTTCTACCGCGCCTTCATCTGCTCTAAATTCTTGACGACGATGGACCAAATAAATTTTATTAACAATATCAGCGGTAAACACTGCTTCTTCAACGGCAGAGTTACCACCACCAACGATGGCGATATCTTCGCCCTTATAAAGAGCGGCATCACAAACTGCGCAATAAGACACACCTTTATTCGTGTATTTTGCTTCTCCGGGAATCTTCAGTTTTCTTTCTTGGGTTCCGGTCGCTACGATAACGGCACGTGCATATTCAACGCCTTCATCAGTTTCTATTTCAAATTCATTTTCATTTTTACTAATTTTCTTAACGTCAGCGTAATCAATACTAATACCCATTTCCCGAAGTTGCTCATACATCTTAAAGGCAAGATCAGGTCCCGGAATATCAAAATAGCCTGGATAGTTATCAACAACAGCGGTAATATTCATTTTTCCGCCTGGTGCGTACTTATCAACAATCTTAAACTGAATATTCGCACGCTTTAAATAAATCGCCGCGGTCATACCAGCTGGACCCGCACCAATAATGTAAATTTGATTTAATTTTTTTTCTTCACTCATAATAAATAACCTCCACTCCGACCTTTAGGCCAACGCTTCTAATTTAAGCACATTCAAACAGTCTACGTAAATAATATGCTTTTTATTATTTTGTTTCAATGGCTTTTGGCTGTTTTGATTTATTAAGATGATGGATTACGTGATTGATGATGATTGCAAGAACGCCAGCAGCAGCAAAGATGATTCCCCATATGTAGGACCAGCTCCCATCTTGACCCATATTGTAGCTTGGATCACGAAGTGGTTCTAAAATTGTTCGGGTTAATCCATACCAAATTGCGTATGTGAAGGCCATATCAAGCGGAAGTTTCCACTTTTTAAGTCCAACACCAACAGCGTAACGCATGACAAAGTAACCAGCAATATTAGAAATTGATTCAATAAAGAACAAGGGGACACGATATTCGCCGAGAATAAACATATTACGTTTAACAAATTCTGGTAGGAAGAAATAGGCATTCATATTAGGGATTGCGGCCCCATATACTTCTTGATTAAAGAAATTTCCCCATCTTCCAATTGCTTGAGCAAGAATAATTGTCGGAACAATCATATCAACTGCAAACAATAAACTAATTTCTTTACGTTTAAATTTGACATAGAGGACGCCAGCAATAATACCTAGGAGTGCACCGCCCATGATGGCAAGTCCACCTTCCCAAATATAAAACATTTTAATTGGGTCAGCGGCAAAACGGTGCCAATCACCAATAACGTACCAAATACGCGCACCGACAATACCCGCGGGAAATGCGATATAAAACACATTTTCTAAGAGCCCGTGGCGCTTATATTTTTTATACATTTCATGATCGGAAATAAAGTAAGAAAGGAGGGCGCCAGCAAGGATGAAAAGGGCATAAAAGGCAATTCCCTGGCCGGTTTCACGATTAAAATATATTTTATTCATCAAGGGGAAGGTAATTACATCGAGATAAACTAACCCATCCAACATCATAAATAATGTAATAATAGTGGTAATAAGTGTGACGATTACAACAATAAAGGATTTTTTGCTATAAAAATCAGCTGCCTTAAATTTATAAAAGTGTAAAACAAAGGCGAGCAAAAATAGCGATAGACTGACAAAAAATAGGAGTGAGCCAATAATTGATAAGGCTATTCCGCCACCATTTCCATTTCCAGCAGTTAGACCAGTAGTCACAACGGCCGCACTAGCAAAAACAATAAAGGCCACCGTTTTAATTAGAATTGAACGACCAAGTTTTTGGGTGATTTCTTTAACATCGACTTTTTCACCAAGATATTTTTTTAAATCTAGCGACCCTAGCGCAAAACTAGCAATCGCTAATAAGGCGAGGATAAAGATGATTGTGCCTTCAACGGCATTTATATGAAAATTGAATAAGGACATAAAGTCTCCCTCCTATACTAGAAAATAATAACACGATAAAAAAATTTATATTAGAAAATGCTTACACTTTTAAATAAGGTTTTAAATAGTGTCCGGTCACTGATTGAGGATTTCTTGCAATCTCCTCTGGTGTTCCACTAGCGACGACTTCACCGCCATGATTACCACCATTTGGGCCAAGATCAATAATATGGTCGGCCATTTTGATGACTTCAAGATTATGTTCAATAACAACAACTGACTCACCGTTATCAACAAAACGTTGCAAGGCTAAAAGTAATTTTTTTACATCATCAGTATGAAGTCCCGTTGTTGGTTCATCGAGAAGATAAAGTGTTTTACCGGTCGACCTACGTTGTAGTTCAAAGGCTAATTTCACCCGTTGGGCCTCACCGCCACTTAATTCTGGAGCAGGTTGGCCTAATTTAATATAACCAAGACCAACATCGGCTAAAGTTTGGAGTTTATGAACAATTTTTGTTCTAGAAGCAAAGAAAGTGAGTGCATCTTCAACGGTCAAATCTAAAACATCGGCAATTGATTTATCACGATACTTTACGGCAAGCGTTTCTTCGTTATAACGTTTACCATCACAAACTTCACAACGGACATAAACATCGGGTAAAAAATTCATCGGAATTCTAGTTACACCAGCGCCTTCACAGTGTTCACAGCGCCCCCCACGATTATTAAAGGAAAACTGTCCCTTATCAAAACCACGACTCTTAGCATCCAGCGTCTGCGCAAACAAATCACGAATATCATCAAATGTTTTTGTATATGTTGCCGGATTTGAGCGAGGCGTACGACCGATAGGATCTTGACTAATATTAATTACTTTATCAATGTTTTCTAGGCCTTTTATTTCATCGTGTTCACCTGGAAATGTGTCGACTTTACGAAGATATCCATCAACAGCGCGATGAAGAATATCATTGATTAGTGTCGACTTGCCACTACCGGAAACACCCGTAACAAGCGTAAGAGTTCCAAGCGGGAATTTAACATCAATATTTTTTAAGTTATGACAACGAGCGCCTCTAACTTCTAAAAATTTCCCATTTCCACGACTACGTTTAATCGGCAGTGGGATAAATTTACGACCGGCTAAGTAATCACCAGTAATTGATTTTTTTGCACGTTTGATATCTTCAACACTACCAGTAGCGACAACTTCGCCACCATGAACACCAGCCCCGGGTCCGATATCAACAATGAAATCTGCTTGCTTGATAGTGTCTTCATCATGTTCGACAACAATCAGGGTATTACCTAAATCGACCATGTCTTTTAAGGCTTGGATTAATTTATCATTGTCCCGTTGATGAAGACCAATACTTGGTTCATCTAAAACATAAAGGACGCCAGAAAGTTTGCTGCCGATTTGTGTTGCTAATCTAATGCGTTGAGCCTCGCCACCAGATAGCGTCATACTCGCGCGAGCAAGCGTTAAATAATCAAGACCAACTTTAATTAAAAACTCAAGTCGGTGATCGATTTCTTTTAACACTAAATCCGCAATCTGCGCATCAGTCGCATTTAGTTTTTGACTTTGCTCAGTCATGAATTCTCGTAGTTCACCAATTTGCATAAGTGTTAAATCATAAATAGATTTACCACCAATTTTAACCGCTAAAGCTTCGCTTCTAAGGCGCGCCCCATGACATTTTGTACACACAGTATCATGCATATATTTTTCATATACAACGCGCATAAATTCACTTGTTGTCTCTTCATACAAACGCTCAATAAGGGTCTTAATTCCTTCAATATATCCTCGTTTATGATTAATGTTACCACTGCTTGACTTAAGAATGTATTCATGAGGGCGTGGGGAACCAATCAATAAGATTTTTTGCTTATCAGCGCTTATTTTCTTATATGGTATATTCATATCAATATCATAAAGTTCACAAAGCTTGGTAAACTCTTGCCATGATAAATTTTTCGTACCAATGACGTTTTTATAATATTCAATTGCCCCTTGATTTATTGTTAAGTTTTCATTAGGAATGAGAATTCTTAAATCAACTTCGCGCTTGATGCCTAATCCCCGACACTCTGGGCAAAAGCCTAGAGGTGCATTAAATGAAAAAAGTCGAGGTTCAAGTTTTGGCACACTAAATCCACATATCTTACAGGCATGATGACTTGAAAAAAGTTTTTCTTCGTTATCAACAAGGACTTTAACATAGCCGTGTCCCCAATCAAGAGCAAGATTAATTGCATCATAAATACGGGAACGGCTTTCTAAGTTAAGACCAATCCGATCAATAACAATATCAATATCATGCCGTTTATTTTTATCTAGTTCGCTTAGTTCTTCAATTCTTGTAATCTCACCATCTAGTCTAATTCTCACAAAACCATCTTTTTTAATTTTTTCGATTGTTTCCTTATGGGTTCCCTTTTGTTGAGCAATAATTGGGGCAAGAATTTGGAGCTTGGTCCGCTCGGGAAAGGCCATTATTTCATCAATTATTCTTTGGGGACTATAAGCAACAATTGGCTCATGATGAATCGGGCAATATGGCGTGCCAATCCGGGCAAAAAGTAGTCGCAGATAGTCGTATATTTCCGTAATTGTCCCCACGGTCGAGCGGGGGTTATTCGATGTCGTTTTTTGTTCGATACTAATCGCGGGACTTAGACCCTCGATCGAATCAACATCGGGCTTTGAGACATTGCCTAAAAACTGCCGAGCATAGCTAGAAAGACTTTCGACATAGCGGCGTTGTCCTTCGTTATAAATAGTCTCAAGGGCCAAACTTGATTTACCACTACCAGAGACACCAGTAAAAACAACTAGTTTATTTTTGGGAATTGTTAAACTAATGTTCTTAAGATTGCGGTCACGTGCACCTTTAATAATAATATTATTACGACTATCCATAATTCACCTCGAAAACTATTGTAACAAAATCCAGCGACCTTGGTTTGTTTTTTGCCTATAATTTCAAACATCACTTATTTTTTCTAATATTTCCCCTTTATTAATATGCGATTTCGACTATAATATAGTGAGACCGGGACGTAGCACAGCTTGGTAGTGCGCTACCTTGGGGTGGTAGAGGTCGTGAGT
>CAYZOC010000037.1:0-10818 GCA_964480275.1 uncultured Staphylococcaceae bacterium
ATTTACGCCCCCTTGAGCGGAGGATTGCCGACAAATTTTTATCTTTAAAAGCGTTGCTTTAGTGTTTTAGCCGGTTTATTTAGTATAATAAATTGCTTAGCAACTATAAAATATTCTAAATTAACTTATTGTTGCTATGTTAAAATAAATTGTCAGTAGCTATCAAATCTCTGGAGGAAAATTTATGGTTGATTTCTTAATCTATTTTGTGTTCGCATTTGCTGTTTTTATTGTTGTTGATCTAGTGTGGCTTGGGGTCATTGCCCGTAAAGTCTATAAAAAATATTTGGGTTATATTATGGCCGAGAAAGTCAATTGGCCGGCTGCAATAATCTTTTATCTTTTATTTATTGCTGGCTTAACTTATTTTGCCCTTTTGAATACCCCTAATTGGTGGATGGCGCTTATTAACGGCGCTCTACTTGGGTTCCTCGCCTATGCTACATATGATCTAACTAATCTTTCTACGCTAAAAGGATGGCCAATCCAAATTACAATTATTGATCTAGTTTGGGGCACATTTTTAGGTGGGGTTGTTAGTCTAGTTACATTTTTAATTGCTAGTCCATTGGTAGGTTAATATGAATTTGAAATTTCTAAGTGGTACTCACTTATATCATGCCTTTATTTCCGGGGCCAAAAAACTAATCAATGAGAAACTATTTCTCAATAAGATCAATGTATTTCCAGTTCCTGATGGTGATACTGGTTCGAATATGGCTAGTCTAATGCAACGGATTATTACTGATTCGCAAAGTTATGATCATGTTGGTAAGACTATGGAGTCAATCTCGAGCGCGGCTATTGCGGGGTCACGAGGTAATTCTGGGATTATTTTTTCCGAATACCTTAATGGAGTATATGAAGGTGTTAAACATCTTGAAAGTGTGACAGTCACCCAATTTCATCAAGCGGTTCTTAATGGAATTAAAAAGGCCTATGATGCTATTTTTAACCCAGTTGAAGGAACAATATTAACCGTCTTTCGTAAAGCATTTCATATTAGTGAAGATGTTGATGACTTTCATGATTATTTTGCGCTTGTCAAAGTCCAGGCCCTAAAAGCACTAAAGGAAACGCCTGAAGAACTAGCGGTCCTTAAAGCTAATAATGTTGTTGATGCTGGCGCTAATGGTTTGACACTATTTTTAGACGGAATTAATTATTATTTTGAAAATGGCGTTGAAGAAACAGCGCATGAAGGAGCTAATATGGAAGAAAACAATCACGTTAACCACGGATTTGAAGAAGTCGTGACGGAACGCTACTGTACGGAAGCGTTAATGACGAATGTCAAAGTTGGACCTAGTGAATTAAAAGTCTTAATGAAAGACGAAGGAACTTCGCTTGTCGTTTCTGGTCGGACCGATCAAATGCGAATTCATATCCACACCAATCATCCGGATCGCCTGATGCTCAAACTTCGTGAATATGGTGAAATTATCGAGCAAAAAGTTGATGATATGATTAGACAACAACAAGCAACCCAAGAAGATCATCCCCGTGTTGCTATTGTTACTGATACAATTGCCGATATTCCTCTTGATATTGCCGATAAGTATCACATTCACTATTTGCCGCTATATTTAATCGTCGATGATATTTCTTATCTTGATAAATTCACGATTACAACTGAAACCTTTTACAAAATGATGGATACCGGTAAATCATTTTCTTCATCACAACCTGACAAGATGACGATTGAACGTAACCTATCATTCCTCTTACAAAACTATGATGAAGTTATTGTCATTACTGTTGCGAGCAAACTTAGTGGAACCTTTAATGCGATTTCGCAGTTTGCTAAAGACCATGCCAAACTTCGTGTCGTTGACAGCCGGCAAAATTCTGGCGCTCAAGGACTAGTCGTAATAGAAGCTGCTAAACTAGCATTTGCGGGCAAGAGTGGTGATGAAATTATTAAACATGTTGAAGATGTCACCCGTCGGACTAAAATATTTGTTTCCGTTAAAACACTTAAATACATGGTTCGTCAAGGCCGTGTAAGTAAAGTTACTGGTCTTGTTGGCAAATTGATGAATCTTAAACCGGTTATTGGTCTCGCTAAAGATGGTGGTGGGATTATTGCTGCTAAGTCATTTAGTCTTAGTGGTAACATCAAAGAAATTACTAAATTACTCAAAAAAGCCAAAGTCGTTAACTATGCACTTGTGCATTCACTTGATGAAAAAAGAGCGTTAAAATTCGGTGAAAAAGTTGAGGCCCTCACCGGCAAAAAAGCTGATTATATTGAAATGATTTCACCAATTGTTGCAATGAATGCTGGGATTGGAGCGATTGCCATCGCTGTTACCTATGAAAAGGAGATTGACTAATGCAAATAGTTTATTACTTTGCCTTTGTCATAACAGTGCTATTTCTTTATTTTACAAGTCTCTTTGTCATTGCCCAAAAGCTTAAAAATAACTCGATTGTCGATATTGGCTGGGGTTTTGGTTTTGTCCTTGTCGCCGTGACATCACTCTTATATACACATTTTTCAAAGATGGGGGGAGGACTTGATGTCTTTAAGGTCATTTCTTCCCTGGTGATGATCTTATGGGGATTAAGGTTATCAATTTATTTATTAATTAGAAACTATGGGAAACCAGAAGATTATCGATATGTCAATATGCGGAAAAAATGGGGAGATAATAACCCTGAATTAAAGGCATTTGTTCGCGTGTTTATGTTTCAAGCTCTCTTCACTTTGCTTATCGCTACTCCGATATATTTTGCAATGATGAATATGATTGCCCCCCGCGGATCATTTCCTAGTCTTCTTAGTCTTATTCCCTTAATTATTGGACTTATCATCTTTGTTATTGGCTTCATTTTTCAAACAGTGGGCGACGCCCAATTAAAACGCTTTATTAAAAACCGTCAAGACCGTGAACAAGTACTTGATACGGGACTATGGAAATATAGTCGTCATCCCAACTACTTTGGTGAAGCAGCAATGTGGTGGGGCCAATTTATTATTGTGATGTTTAGTGTTAATTTTATTGGCCTCGTAGCGATTATTAGCCCACTAACGATTACGCTACTTTTAAGATTTGTCTCGGGGGTTCCACTTTTAGAAAAACGCTATGCTGATAATCCTAAATACCAAGAATATAAAAAAGTTACGCCGGTGTTTTTCCCCTGGTTTCCAAAGAAAAGTAAATAATTAGGTTTTTGCTAGTGATGATATAAAGCCCATATAGGGCTTTCTTTCTTTATTCGTGCTGATGACTTATGATATTATATATTTAACTTTAAAGAGGAAATCAATATGAAAAATCATCATCTTGGGGCCAAAAAATGGACAGTGCTTGTTCTTTTTGGTCTAATTGGACAAATTGCCTGGACAATTGAGAACATGTATCTCAATGTTTATATTTATAAGACGGTGACCTATGACCCTAGTGCGATTGCCTGGATGGTCGCCCTTAGTGCGGCCGTTGCAACGATTGCGACCCTTACAATTGGTGCGCTTAGCGATAAAATTGGTCGCCGCAAGATATTTATGAGTGGTGGCTATATTGTTTGGGGCTTAAGCATTATTGCCTTTGCCCTTATCAAAAAAAATAATATTAGACTATTATTACCTAACGCTGATGAAAGTGTCGTAGTTATGGTCACACTAGTGCTAATTATTCTCCTCGACTGTGTGATGACCTTTATTGGTTCAAGCGCTAATGATGCAACGTTTTATGCCTGGATCAATGATGTCACTCATCCGCAAAATCGTGGACGAGCAGAAGGTGTATTAGCCACTATGCCACTAATTGGGATGCTGGTCGTTTTTGGTGCGCTTGATGGCTTTACGCAAAATGGCGACTGGTTTATGTTCTTTTTAATCGTTGGAGTTACTGTCACCATCGCTGGGACATTAGGAATATTCTTAATTAAGGATCAAGCTAGCGCTAAAAAAGATAGTCATTATTTTAAGGATTTAATCTATGGATTTGTCCCTAAAAACGTTAAGGATAATTGGCTGATATATGTAATATTCTCAGCCGTTTCCATTTTAGGGATTGCCCAGCAAGTATTTCTTCCATATTTTATTATTTACTTTGAATTTTATGTTGGCATCGCCGATTACGCTCTCTTACTAGCAGGTATTCTAATTCTTGCTTCACTTATTTCCTTTTTCGGCGGCCGGCTTGTTGATAAATTTGGGAAAAAACCATTTCTTGTTCCTTCACTCTTAATTTATAGTCTTGGGATGCTTTCACTTTTCTTTCTTGGGTTATTTTTAAAAGAAAATATGACAGCAATATTAATCTTAACCCTTATTGCCGGCACACTAATGATGGGCGCGTATCTTGTCGCGCTTGTGCCCCTCAACGCGCTTGCTCGTGACATTATGCCTCAAGGTCGCGCAGGTGTCTTTAGTGGCGTAAGAATGGTATTTTTTGTCCTCATTCCTATGGTAGTAGGACCATTTATTGGTTCGAGTATCATCAAAAATGGTAGTGGTCAATTTACCGATGAATTTGGTGTTTCCCAGTATATTCCAACGCCCTACATTTATCTAGCCGGAGCCATTATCGCTTTATTTACGATTATTCCGCTCGTGGTAATTTTAAAAACAAACTTAGAACAATATCGAAGTCAAAGAAGCGCGCAACTAGCAAGCGACGAATAGTAATAATGATTATTAGGAGGGCACAATGAAACAAAATAAAGTAACAGTTAAAGACGATTTACTTGATGAGACAGGGCAACTTAAACATCGCGGTTATGCGACTAGTCTTGTGCTTAATTATAATCGTCAGCAAGTAAAGGCAAAGAAAAGTCGAATCAAAGAATGGGACTACTATTTTTTTGGTAATGATAAATATGGGGTTGCTCTGACGATTGCCGATAATTCGTATATGGGCTTAATTGGTGCAACTTTCTTTGATTTTGCTAACAAAAAAAAGCAGGACTTTAAAAGGATTATTCCCTTTACAAATGGTAAGTTAAATCTACCTGTTGACTCGATGAAGGGCGATATCGATTACCATGATAAAAAAATTAGCTTTCAGGTCTTATTAAAAAATGGCAAACGGGAACTTTATGTAAATATTCCTAAATTTAGCAAGGGTCAAAGTTTTGAATTTAAGGCAAGTGTTGAATATATGAATGATGATACGATGGTAATAATGACACCATATAAAGATGATCGTTTGGCCTTTTACTATAATCAAAAAATAAATAATCTCAAGGCTGATGGCACTTTGAAACTAGCCGGAAAACAATATCCTTTTAAAGATGAACAAGGGGTTCTTGATTGGGGACGAGGAGTGTGGACACGGGATAACACTTGGTATTGGAGTTCAATGTCAACAGTTTTAGCGGATGGAACACCATTTGGCTTTAATCTTGGTTATGGCTTTGGTGATACAAGTGCGGCCAGTGAAAATATGGCCTTCTATCAAGGAAGAGCATATAAACTTAATGATGTTGATTTTGGCTTACCAAACGATAACTTTAGCCGCGACTGGCACTTCACGAGCAAAGATGGCCTGATTGATCTTACTTTTACGCCAATCTATGATAATAGAACCCTAATTAATTTATTGTTAATCAAACAAGATGCTCATCAAGTATTTGGTCGCTTTAGCGGTGTAATTAAACTAGGTGATGGTCAAAAAGTAAAAATTAGTCAAGCCTTTGGTTTTGCAGAAAAGGTGCGAAATGTCTGGTAAATTCTTGCGACTAACAAGCCCATATCAAGTTGAAAAGGATGCCCCACTAGGGGAATATCCCCGCCCTCACTTTATTCGTGATAGTTTTTATAATCTTAATGGCTATTGGGATTATGCGATTAGCAAAAATATGATGGTAACAAAATTTGATGGAAAAATTCTTGTGCCATTTTCCCCGGAATCTAGTTTATCCGGCGTCAATCGTCATCTTCGAAGTGATGAGTATTTGTTTTACTCACGCAGGGTTAAACTCCCACCACTATTTAAAAAGGATATTTTGCTCCTTCATTTTGGCGCAGTTGATCAACAAGTCGATGTTTTTATCGACGAGCAGTTAGTTTATAGTCATGATGTTGCTTATATTCCTTTTAGTGTTGATATTAGTTCCCATTTAGCTAAAGAAAGTTTTACGATTTTATTACGCGTCAAAGATCAAACAAGTAGTGGACTTAACCTAATTGGCAAACAAAAAGAAAAACGCGGTGGCATTTGGTATACCCCCCAAAGTGGAGTGTGGCAAACTGTGTGGTTGGAAAGTTTTCCCCAAAAGTATTTACGGGGCGTAGAGATACTACCAAACCTTGATCACGAAGAACTCGAACTCTTTTTTGATAAAGTCGGTAGTGGCAGTGTCGAATTTAAAATTTATCACCAAGGACAATTAGTGACGAAAACGCTCAGTGATGAAAAAAAGATTAAACTACAAATTGAACAACCTAAACCATGGTCGCCTGAACATCCTAATTTATATGATGTTTATTTGACGTTTGGTGAAGATAAGGTCCACACTTACTTTGCCTTTCGCAAAATTGAAAAACGGATTGATAAAAAAGGAATCGCCCGTTTCTATCTTAATAATCGCCCTTATTTTCAAAACGGAGTCTTAGACCAAGGCTATTACGCTGATGGACTTTTAACACCCCCAAGTGATGAGGCAATGATCAATGATATAAAGTTAGTTAAACAACTTGGATTTAATATGCTGAGGAAACATATTAAAATTGAACCCCTCCGCTTTTACTACCACTGTGACCGTTTGGGTGTTTTGGTTTGGCAGGATATGGTCAACCTGGTTGCTAGCAAATATTACAATAGTATTGGGCTAGAAGCGATGCTATTAGATCATCATCCTCATGATGTTAATACAGCGCGCTTTGGTGTTAATAGTCTCAAACAAAGAGAACGCTATTATCATGGCTTAAAGACGATGATTAATACCCTAAAGTTTTATCCTTCAATTGTCACATGGGTTCCTTTCAATGAAGGCTGGGGACAATTTGACGCACTTGCGGCGATTAAAGTCATTAAAAATATAGATCAGACACGGTTAATTGATCACGCTAGTGGGTGGAGTGATCAAAAGGCGGGTGACTATTATTCGAGGCACATCTATTTTACGAAGCTAAGAATTAATTCGCGTTTGATAAAAAACCGTATTATCGCAATTACTGAATTTGGTGGTTATAGTCTATCGGTAACGGGTCATGTTTTTAATGTAAGTAAAAGCTTTGGGTACCGCAACTTTAAATCTAAAGAAAAACTTGTTAGGGCTTATGAAAAATTATACTTAAAGCAAGTAAAACCGCTCATAAAAAAAGGTCTCAGTGTTGCCATTTATACCCAACTTAGTGACGTTGAAGATGAAGTAAATGGTTTTATCACTTATGACCGTAAAATTGTTAAGGTTAATCTTCTAGAAGTCGCAAAGATTAATCAGCAATTATATGAAGAATTTAATAAATATACTCTAGACGATTAGAACTTCAAACTTGGCCTTAACTTCATCGTTAGGCTCTTCAAACTTGTCGAAGAAATTAGTAACAACATCATCAGGGACCCATCGATTTGGGTCTCTTTTTTTATTTTGCTTTAATAATAAGTCGAGCGGCCGTTTAACATAGACGAGGAGATGGCGGTCATATTCTTGGGACTCCTCATAATAATATAGACGCCCACTATTTGAATAATTGACGGCATCAAGAATGACCGTTACATCGCTATATTTTTCAGCATATTGATGAATTCTTTCGCGGAAAGTGGACCACACTAGTTTTTCATTGCTAAAGTTTTGCACATGGCCTAATAATTCTTTTCTAATTTCATCGCTTGAAATGATAAAGGTATGAGGATTTTTTTTAACAAACTCACGGGCCCATGTCGATTTTCCTGCGCCAGGAACTGCTGTCATTAGAATTAAAGTTTTCATCACCCTTACCTCGCTATCTTTAATAACACAATAGTTTGCCCTAATCACAAGTGATAGTCAACTATTGTTGTCGTGATGTCGAGTAATCTTGCTATTTTGTATAAACAAAGACGTTTATTTGCTAAACTAAGAAGTGAGGTAAACGATGAAAACAATTGCAAATATATTATGGTTATTAACTTTTGGCTGGATAACAGCCCTATTTAATCTATTAATTGCCCTATTAGCCTTCGTTTCGCTCGTTTTTATTCCTGTTGGTTTGCAGTTTCTAAAACTTGCGCGCTTTTCGCTAACGCCGTTTGGCTATGATTTTATTGAGGAAAAAGCCAGTGACACAAAGTTGATCCTAAATATTGTGTGGGCCATCCTTTTTGGTTGGGAAATTATGCTTGGCTACTTTGCCACAGCACTAACACTTTTTCTCACAATTATCTTTATTCCTTTTGGTCTCCAGTATCTTAAAGTTGGAATTTTTGTTTTAATGCCTTTAGGTAAAAGGGTAAGAAGAATTTCCTAACATAGTGTATAATTGTTGTAAACAAATCATTTAATAGCAGACGATAGAAAGAGGATTTAATTATGCAAAATACAAGAAAAATTAAAGAGGGTGTTTATTACGTTGGCGTCAATGATCGACGGATTACATACTTTGAAAACACCCATCCTATTAGTCGAGGAATGGCCTATAACTCTTATGTTATTGTTGATGAAAAGACCGCTCTACTAGATACGATTGATAAGGCAGGAGCGCAACAATTTCTTGAAAATCTCCATCATGTATTAAAGGGGCGTAAACTTGACTATTTAGTTATCAATCACATGGAGCCTGATCACTGTGCCTTAATTGAGGATGTTGTGAGAAATTATCCACAAGTAATTCTTATCGGCAATAAAAAAACGTTTGAACTACTTCATCAATTTTATGAGCTTGAAATTGGTGATCGCTACATTGAAGTTAAAGAAGGTGACACTTTAAGTCTAGGTGAGCGAACATTAAAGTTTCTCATGGCCCCGATGGTTCATTGGCCAGAAGTTATGGTGACATATTCTGATCTTGATAAAATGGTTTTCACTGCTGACGCATTTGGAACTTTTGGCGCATTAAATGGTAACATTTATGCTGATCAAGTCGATTTTGTTGGTGAGTGGCTAGAAGAATCTCGGCGTTATTATTCCAACATTGTTGGTAAATATGGGATGCAAACAAAAATGATGCTTAAAAAATTATCAACGCTAGATTTAGACTATATTTGTCCACTACATGGGCCAATTTGGCGAGATAATATTGACTTTATTCTTGATAAATATCAAACCTGGGCCAGCTATGAAGCTGAAGAAAAGGGCGTTGTCATTGCTTTTGGTAGTGTTTATGGAAACACGGAGGAAGCTATTGACGTACTAGCTAATCGTCTTGCAGAACTTGGTGTTAAAAATATCAAAATTCACGACACAACCTCAACTGATCCTTCCTACGTGATCAGCGATATCTTCCGTTATTCAACACTAGTTTTAGCCTCGTCGACCTACAATCTTTCTATTTTTCCAGCGATGAATACGCTGATTCATGATCTCGTTAACCATAACATTCAAAATCGCCACATTGCGATTATAGAAAATGGTTCATGGGCGCCAACTAGTGGTAAACAAATGAGGGAAGAACTTGCTAAACTTAAAAACATCACATTTGTAAGTGATGATATCATCACGATTAAGTCTACACTTAAAGATGGGCAATTGAGCGCACTTGATGCTCTGGCTGAAGCAATCGCGAAGACCGTATTATAATTATTTAACGTCCGATGATCCGGCGTTTTTCTTGGGAGTAACTATGAATGAAAAAGACAAGATGCTAAGTGGTCGTCTCTATGTTTCCTTTGGCAAACAATTAGTCGAAGACCGTGAAAAGGTCAAAAAAGCGATCAACAAGGCAAATTGCGACTACACTCTATCACCGAAAGCAAGACAAAAAATCATTGTTTCCGTTCTTGGAAGTCATGGTAAAAACACATACATTGAAGCCCCAGTTCGCTTTGATTATGGATATAACGTTCATGTTGGAGATAATTTTTATGCTAATTTCGATTGTATTTTTCTTGATGGGAATAAGATTAGCATTGGTAATAATGTGATGGTGGGACCACGCTGCTCTTTTTTTACCGCCAGTCATCCAATTGCTAAACGCGAGCGCAATGCTTTACTAGAATACGCCCAACAAATTACAATCGGTGACGATGTTTGGATTGGTGGAGGAACGATTATTAATCCCGGTGTTACGATTGGAAGTAATGTTGTTATTGGTGCTGGTAGTGTTGTGACTAAAGATATTCCTAGCAATGTTATTGCCTATGGCAATCCTTGTCGGCCGATTCGTCAAATTGGTGAGCAAGACGATATTAAATGGGATAAAATTGCCAAGGGTCAGTTAAAGATATAGTCACGATCACTAAAATTAAATAATCGGTAATTATCTTTTATTTTAACTAATCTATAAAATTGATATACTAGAGGAACGATGAAACAAAACACAAAAACAAAATTTGTCAAAAAACGTCATAATATTATTGTCAAAGTTGCAAAACTACTCGTGGCACCTTTTTTTCGTCATAAGGCTAATTATCAACTAAAAAGCTTTGATCTTAGTAATTATAGCCCCTGTTTAGTAGTCAGCAATCACGTCAATCCCTTTGATCCTATTTTTGTTACCGATACATTTGGACAACAAATTTATTATATTGCTAGTGAAATAATTTTTTCAAATGGGCTAATATCACGCCTGCTTGAATTTAGCTTCGCCCCGATTCCTAAAACCAAATCACAAACTGATGTCACAGCGATCAAGCAGATGATAACGATTGCCAAAGAAGGTGGTTCAGTTGGCGTCTTTGTTGAAGGCAATTCTTCATTTAATGGTGGACCATATTCCTTTGAGGATTC
>CAYZOC010000038.1:0-10261 GCA_964480275.1 uncultured Staphylococcaceae bacterium
GTCCAATAAATAACGCATCAAACTTTTTGCTAGTCCTGACTAATAAATATAGTTGATAGTAAGACTCGGCTACGGTTTTTGGCGTTTTAAATACACTAAGGGGTGGTAGATTAAAACTATAGCCAATTCTTTCAAACTCAAATTCAATTTGTTTGGCATAAACCTCTAACTGCTCACTTTCACTTATTTGTTCACTTACAATAAGATTAACAATTGAGCGAATTGGATGGAAAGCACGACTCTTGTAGCGATTAATCAAAGGTTTTAAAATAGCGTTTTCTTCGAAAAATTCTCTAGATATATTAGTTTTTATTATCTTCGGTAATCCATAACTTAATGAGTAAAGAAGAGTGTATAGCATTAGATTATAAGCGCTGACACCAGGTATATCGGCAATAAAATCTAAGCCATTCTGATATTTATTGAATTTAAGCAGAGTATAAAGTAGCGTTTCAACACTATCGACAACGTAATTTGCTGCTCGTAGCTCTTTCGCCTTTATTTTTTGAATTTGTGAGGAGGGAAGAATGGTCGTAGCGTGATCATAAAGTTGTTTATCAAGGCGGACAAAATAGCGAAGTTCACCTAAATATTGGTAGTCACGATAGTGATAGAGCACTTTTCTTAATGCCTCATCGATTAAATTTGCAACCTGCCGACGATTAAGAGTTTTACCATTATTTGCTAAACGATACTCATACATTTTCGCTAAAAGCGCAAAGAAAATCGTATGAGAAATAACTACACGCATATTCGAGTGAGTAAGTTTGGTAATTGTTTCGATATTTGCAAATGTTTGTTCACGGTCAAGCAAATACTTTCCTTCTTTAGCATAAGCACGTAAAGAGTAAGCGACAAGATGGATAAAACCGTCACTACTATTAGCCCATTCGCCACTAGCAGGCAATAAATTGTTTGTTCTTATGTATTCATTTAAAGCAAAAAGACTAGCCTCGGAGATTAGATGGGGCTGTGTCTTATAATAGTTTGTCAATTTATAAACTCCCTGTTCGAGATGTTTAAAATCATCAAGGGAGAATAACACTTCCAAATAAGCAATTTGTCGTTGTTCGCTTTGATAATCAAACTCTTTTGCTACGAGCTTACTAGCTTGACCATCGACTGAGTTATAAAAAAGAAAGCGAAAAGAAAAGAGCAAACTAGCCATCGCCTCATAATCGATATTAAAATAGAGTTTTTTATCCATAATCAAAGTTTATCATATTCATCTCTACGTAATAAGTAAATGTGATTAATATACTATATTAATTGACTATAGTCATCCCATTGTATACATTATTTGTATTAGTTAAAACTAATTAGAGAGGCGATAAAACTTTGAGAACCTTAGCGAATCTAAAAGCAGGCGAGCGCGGAACTATTAGGGTGATTAGTGCAGAAAATAGTCTTCGTCAACGGCTTTACGATCTTGGACTTACACCTGGCACGACGATTGAACTAATTAAGTTTGCACCACTAGGTGACCCCTTGGAAATTACCCTGCGTGGCTACCGTCTTACACTAAGAAAAAGTGAAGCCTTTTTTGTTGTTTTAAAGGAAGATAGTCATGCTTAAAGTTGCACTAGTGGGTAATCCAAATTCTGGTAAAACAACGCTTTTTAATGCCCTAACTGGTTCTAGTGCCCGCGTTGGCAACTGGCCAGGCGTAACAATTGATAAAAAAACAGGCATTTATAAAAAACTTGATGAAAAGGTCGAAATTGTTGATTTACCTGGTCTTTATTCATTTAATCCCTACACAAATGAAGAAAAAATCAGTCGAGATTTTATCCTCGATGGTCAAGCTGATGTAATTATTAACATCGTCGATGCGACTAATCTTGAACGTAACTTATATTTAACAACCCAGCTAATTGAGATGGATGTCCCAATTGTCATTGCCCTAAATTTTATCGATGTAATCGAAAAAGATAACATATTTATTAATACAACCACACTATCAAATATATTTGGTGTTCCTGTTCTTTCAATTAGCGCCTTGAAAAACAAATCAATCAAAGAGTTAATGGTTAATGTGGCTTTTCAAGGAAAAACTAAGCGAAATGGACAAAGTGTCCTTGTTGATTCGTGCATGGGTGAGCTCTTAAAAAAAGTTTGTCTTCGTATTGAGGAAGAAAATGTCAAACATCTTCACTATCACGCCATCAAATTAATTGAGCATGATGTTCATGAAGTCGCGATGCACGAGGACTTGGCAGAAGATATTGAAGAGTTGAAAAAGGATGTTCTTGATGATGTTTTTAAGGACGACTTCGCGGGCCGTGTTGCCGATTGTCGTTATAAATTTATAACTTCAATTCTTAAAAAAATAATTGTTTCACGTCCGACAAGCAATAAAACAGCCAAAAAGGCCGATAAAGTTTTAACACATAAAATATTTGGGATTCCACTTTTTGCCTTTATTATGTTTGTTGTTTTTCACTTAACTTTTAGTGAAGACATTCTCTTTTTAGGGGCCCTTGGACTTATCCCCCAAAGTTTTTCGCTTCCCCTTATTGCAAATGGTGGTATAGCTAGTCCCGGTGTCATACTATTCAACTTCATGGATATGTTTGTGGAAACGATAGCGCGCCTTTTAACAAATTGGACCGCGAATAGTGTGCCATGGATTCAAAGCCTATTTGTTGATGGAGTGTGGGCTGGTGTTGGCGCTGTCTTATCATTTTTGCCACAAATTGTTACGTTGTACTTATTTATTAGCATTCTTGAAGACACTGGTTATATGTCACGCGTAGCCTTTATGCTTGACCGTTTAACGCGTAAATTTGGTCTTTCTGGTCGCGCTTTCCTCCCGCTACTAATGAGTTTTGGATGTGCGGTTCCGGGAATAATGGCGACAAGAACATTAAAAAACGAGAAGGAACGGCGTTTAACTATTCTACTTTCACCATTCTTTAGCTGTGGAGCCAAACTACCTATTTGGTTGGTCTTTGGTTCAATTCTTTTCAGTGGTCGCTATACTGATCTTGTCATTACAAGTATATATCTATTAGGGATAATCGTGGCGATTTTGACCGGTTACATCGCTAATCGCTTCTTTATTAAAAGTCATGCGTCGCCATTTGTGATGGAAATGCCTGATTATCGTCTTCCTAAATGGCAAAATGTCGGAGCAAGAAGCTGGGAAAAGATTAAAGATTACATAATTAATGCCGCGACAATTATTGCTGCTTCCACCGTCGTTATTTGGTTTTTGACTAGTTTTTCATTCGAATTTGTCATGGTTACTGATTCGCGTCATTCGATGATTGGTGTTATTTCCTCGTTAATTGCTCCACTATTTATTCCCTTAGGTTTTGGTGGTGGTGAATTTGGTTGGGTGTTTGTTGTTGCTTCATTTACTGGTTTAATTGCCAAAGAAATGGTACCCTCCACGCTTGCGACAATTTCGCAAGTTAGTGGCAATGTCCTCGAGATGGGTAGTGGCGAATTATTAGCGTCACCACTTGCCAATATAATTAATACTTTAAGTCCCGGTGCGGCCTTTGGGTTTATGGCTTTCAATCTCTTAACAATTCCTTGTATGGCAACCGTAAGCGCCGCTAAAGCGGAGCTAAAATCTAGCAAACAATTACTTTTGACGCTCCTTCTATGGATGGGTATTTCCTTTGTCAGTGGCGCAATTGTTTATGTGACGATTGACTTTATGATTGCAACGATTATTGTCCCAAGTGTTTTTGCATTAGCAGTAACTTATTTAATCATTGAAGGTATAATTAATAGGCGAAGGAAAAAACGATTAAATGTATAATCAAATGCTTCAAACTGAAGAAATTATTGTTATCATTGGCCTAGTTGTCTATTTTTCATTGGTGATTGTTCACCAAATCTACCGGCGAAAAAAAGGCAAATCCAACTGTAGTTTTAAAGGTGCCTGTAGTAGTTCTTGTCGCGGATGTAATATAAAAGATCAAATCCGCCAAATAAAAAATGACCACTGATAATACGATGTGGTCATTTTTAATTGAGAGCTTCAACCGATTTTTTTAGAATTGACGTGATTTTACTATCTCGCGGCCTTACTTTTATGTATCCATCGATTAGGAATAAGACTTCACGATAATTTTGTTTGGTATACTCGACAATAAGATGTTCACGAATGACATCAAAAACAGTTTCGTTGGGGAGCGGTCGATATGTTTTGCCTAAAAAAAGATTAGAAATATCAACTTTCGATAAATTATAAGGGCGGTCAACCTTTAAGGCCCTCAATACACCATTAACTTCATCATTAAGGCCGGGATAAGGATTATTATCAAATTTAAATGATTGGAAATAGAAGGCATAACTCTCTTCAAATTTACCATCAAGATAAAGACCATAAGCAATAAATTGTAGCGATAATGCAATAAATTGTGGATTATAGGAAATTGTTTGCATCCACTGTCCTAATCTAATTAACTCTTCACTTTGACGGGATTGCTTAAACAAGTGGAGAATTCTTGCAAGAATTGGTCCCGACATTGGATTCCAGACATGGGCTTTTGAATACATTGTATAAGCATTAGCGTTATCGCCATATTCAGTTAGCAGGTTTGCGTATTGAAAATAAATTAGGGAGAAGGGATAATCACTAGCGCTATACTTAACGCGACCACCAGTAATTTTATCGAAAATCTTTTGTTGAATATTCACATCGAAACTATAGAGCTGTTCGCCTTCTTTGCGTTGTTTTTGTTCTTTATAATCAGCATATTTTACAAGAAAATTCATAAGTGTAAGACGCTTTAAAAGGGTTATCTCACTAAAAACAGTAATAGTTAAAAAAGCAGCAGTGTATACGTCTTCATACTGTTCAAACTCGTCTTGCAGATCACTATATTCATTAGGTAGATAGGAAACAGCAAGTCGGAGCAATTCATTAAGAACATCAGTGGCATTTGCTTCGAGGGCATCGACAATTTTTTGAAAAATAAAAATCCGATCGCTCTTGCGATTACCTGTCAGTAACTGTTTAATCTTTTCGATTTGTCTTTCTTTGCTCATGATATGTATTTTACCATAATAGCAATAAAACAAAAGTCATTTACTATTTAAGTTTTTGCACATGCCCGGCCTTAAATTTTGCTAGACCAACAGGCAATATTTTTACTTCATTTTTATGAAAAATCTTTTTTAAAACATCAAGATCATCCGCGGATTTACTCATGACAATGATAGTGCCGGCAAATCCACCACCATTGACGCGCACGCCAAATGGCGTTTTAGTATAGACTTTATCAAAGCTCTTAATTAACATTTTATCGTCGTCGCCAGGATAAGTTAGATTCTTCAATAGATCACGACTTGACATCCCCGAGCGACGGATATTATCAATAAAGCGGTCATTATCTCCACTAGTGAGACTAGCAAACGTGTCAATCACGCGCCGATTCTCTTCAAAAATGTGGATCGCCCGATTGACCGGACGCAAACCAAATTTTTGTTTTAACTTGGCATAATTTTCTCTAAAATTTTGTTCATCAACATCAATAAGGTACTTGTGACCAAAATAAGCAGATATTTTTGCGAGATCTTCCGTTATTAGTGTGTAGTGGCTTGTTAATTTTGCATGTGATTTACCGGTATTAATTACATAAAAATGTAAATCTGCACTAATTTTAGTCAAATTAGCCTCGACTGGTAAAGGACGATTAAAATCGCAATAGACGACGCCACCATAACTAATGCTCATTTGGTCAAGTAGACCACAGGGCTTATTAAAATATACTTGTTCGGCAAATTGTGAGGCTTTGGCAATAAATAGATCGTCTAATTTTCCATCATTAAAATAATAATTGAACACTTGTGCGATTAAAACTTCAAATGCCGCACTGCTAGAAAGTCCCATTCCACGCGGTATCGAAGAAAGTGAATAAATATTAAATCCGCCAACTTTATAACCATGTTCAACAAAATAACTAGCGACTCCACGGACAAGGGCAAAAGAGCTACTATACTCGTGCTCTTTGATTGCTAAATCATCAAGATTGACAACTAGAGCATCGGGGTAACCTTTATTATAAGAAACAACACGAAAATCATCGCTTTTGGCCACGGCCGCATAAATATAGCGATCAATTGTCATTGAAAGAGTTTTACCATGTTGATGATCGGTATGATTACCAATTATTTCCACACGTCCCGGCGCAATAAAAAGATCAGTTGCCGTAGTGTTAAATTTTTGAACGAAGCCAGCATCAACTTGATTGAATTTTGCGTAATCGTTGCTCATAACTCTAATATTTCACCGATTTTAAGAACTCGTAAAAGGCATTTTGCCCTTCTTCATCATTTTTGAAAACAGCGGTATTAAGCAAAACATTTCGACAGACCCCACTAATATAGTCACGAAGTTCCTTATCGTATTGAATTTTCTTTTCGCTTTTTAACTCAATTAAATCTTGATATAAATCTGCATGGACTTTTAAGTCTTCATTAGCTTCTAAAAGACTAGTAAAATCTGCTCCAGTATCAAGACCCTTTTCAATCGCATTTAGTTGACGTTTTAAGCGGGCGGGTAAAATAAAGGTCCCCATTTGCTCAATCAGACCAATACCTTCCTTCTTAATATTGTGGTACTGAGGATGAGCATGGAAAATGCCATCAGGATACTTATCATTTGTGCGATTATTTCTTAAAATTAAGTAAAAATAATAATTTGATTTAACCTTGCGAACAATCGGGGTTACAGTATTATGGCGTTCATCAAATGTATTGGCGATGATATTAAGTTTTTCGTTATTATAATTCAACCACTTCTCAGTAATTTTACTTGCATAGTCAAGCACTAACTTTTTGCTTGAACTTTTAATAAATACAACGCTTGTAAACCAATCAAGGATACCAATATCAACACGTTTGTCATATCGTGCTTTTAAATATTTTTTGACGCCAACATCAAACATTGGCATTTCTGGACTTCCACCTTGAAAGTGTTCATGACTTAATATCGAACCACCAACAATTGGAAGATCACTATTAGAACCAATAAAGAAATGTGGAAATTGATCAGTAAATGAGAGAAGCCGCGAAAATGTTCTTGGACTGATTTTCATTGGCAGATGTTCATCAAATACAACAATACAATGACGGTCATAATACATGTATGGTGAATATTGAATAAACCAGTTTTCACCATCTAGTTTAAGCGGGATAATTCTTAAATTTTGCCGTGGTGGGATTTTGAAATTACCACCGAAGCCAACGTTTTCTTTACAAATTGCGCAACTTGGATATTCGCTTGTATCCTGGCTCGCATTTTTAATATCAAGGGCGATTTGCTTGTTGTCTTTTTCTGGTTTTGCAAGATTTATTGTAATTGCTAAACGTTTATCTTCAAAAGCAGCTTCCCATTTGATATTTTGTTCGATTTTTGATTTTTGAATATAATTACTCGCAACACCTAAGTCGAGTAAATAGTCTGTAGCGGCTTTTTTATCTTTTTTGTAAATACGGCGAAATTTCTCCGTCACGAGCGTTGGAGTTGGCGTCAATAGGCCCATGATATCGGTGACAAGCCCTTCAATCCGCCACTCTTCCACTAAATCACGCGTTTTAATTTCTTCCCGGACTTGATCTAAAAGTGTATCCGGCGTTTTCATCGCTTTGATTTCACTTATATTAATCGGGCCCTTATAAGGCGCATCAATCTCTAATTTAAAAAGTAATAAGTTTCTCGTATACAGTACATCTTGCTCTTCAAGTGAAAGATGCATTTGTGCATAATGGATTAATTTTTCAACAAGCATATCTAACATTTTCGATCCCTCATTTCATGTTTAATAATATTAACATATAATTAGTCTTCAGTGTAGATGCTATAAATGATACTGCCAAAGTCCCCTAAAACACGGGTTTGTTCATTGACCCCTGTTCCACTCCATTGGGGATAAAGCCGGAGCGCAGAATTAACAAGTAAAGACCCTGATACTATGTAATCTTCCTTGACTTCAACCTCAATTAACTGTTCGGCGCTTTTCTTTTTAGCAAGACTATTTACAATAACGCCATCCGGCCTGATAAATTTTGGTAACACCATTTTCAATAACCCACCAAATTTATGTAAATTACTTGTTTGTTCGAAACCAACGACGTGATATGTATGTTTGTCATTTAGCGCTAGTCTAGGCATGTGTTCACTAATTGGTAGTGTTGATGATACCCCATTAATCAGGGCAACAACCGCTCTAGTTTGATCACGATTAATTAGCGCAAAGCCATAGCGATCATAAGCTGTTTGATTGTCAAGTAAATAGTAGCGAGCATTGACGACGAGATCACGGTGCTCTTTATAGTAATTAATTTGTTGTTTGATTTGCTTTTCTTCAAGAGCTGTCAAATTAGTGATATCTAGTTCATAGCCAAACCCACCGCTAAAAAACGCCACATTAAAGCGTGTATTTAGTGCGATTTCTCTTAATGTTTGATGATTAGGACTATCACTTACATGGGCACTGATAACAGAAAGAGGATAAACAAGTGCTAAATTTTTCAAAATTCTCACACGTTCATAAGCATCACTACAATCACTTGCCCATATTTGATCAAAGTAGTTTAATACACCAAGATCAAAGCGGTTGCCCCCACTAGCACAACCCTCAAATATCACATCAGTAAAGCGACTAGTAAGCGTTGCTAAAATTTTATATAACCCTAGTGTATAGTCATAGAAAAATGTGCCATGATTGCCTTTTTTACTATAAAAATCACTTAAATTACGATTATAATCCCATTTTACATAGTTAATTTCAGCACTCGATAAAATATTTGAAACCTGTTCGATGATATAGTCTTGGACCGCCACCAAACTAAGATCAAAAGCAAACTGATGCCGGCCTTTACTTGCCTTAATATTTGGCAGACTTATCGTCCATTCAGGATGTTCCAAATAAATTTTACTTGTTTCACTTACCATTTCTGGTTCAAACCATAGTCCGAATTTTAGACCATGCTTTTGAGCATTTTTTACAAGTCCTTCAATACCATGCGGTAACTTCTTTTTGTTGACCTCATAGTTTCCTAGTCCTGTATAATCATTGTTTCTTTCAATAAACCAACCATCATCGAGCACCAGCATTTCGATGCCCAGTTCTTTACTTTTCTTCATTAGTTTGACTAATTTATCTTCGTCAAAATTAAAATATGTCGCTTCCCAGTTATTGAGTAGTATGGGTCGCGTTTGGCGAGCAAAACTTGGCCGAACGACATGATCATTAACAAAGCGATGAAAGTTATGACTTAGACCATTTTGGCCCTTGTCTGAATAAGATAGAGCCGCCCAGGGAGTAATAAAATTTCCCTGACTTAATGAATAGGAAAAAGTATCGTGATTGATGCCAGCCTGTAATCTAACGCGATCATTACTAGCTAGATTTACACTTATTTCAAAAGGACCACTATACATAAGATTTACACCGATGTATTCACCATTATCGAGCGTGGCTTTTTCTTGTTTCAAAATAATAAAGGGGTTATGACGATTGCTACTAGGCCCAGCAATAGTTTCAATTTTAAAACTACCAGGTTGTAATTTTTGGCCAGTTAAATGGGCTTCGTTTGCCCAGGTTCCATAGAGGCCTAAAACTTCATAATTTTTATTATATAAATCAAGATTCAAACTTAGGATTTTTTCAAGTAAGGGGTGTTTGCGGTTTTGCTTATGAACCTTGATGCTACGGGCAATTACGTTACTTTCTTTAAAGACAAGATAACGTAGTGTTAAGGTCACGGAGCTAACTGTGTCCTTTAGATGAAATTCATAACACTCATCAGCGCCATGGGGAACAGGCAAGCCTTCATTTGTAAAATCAAAATCGCGTAGATGACGAAATTCAACAACTTTAAAATCACTACTGAAGCCGTTATCACTATTAATAATGATACTAGCAGGACGATAGTCGCCCTTGCCATAGCTAGCAAGTTCTAAATTGACAAAGTCAAGCGAATAAGATGGATCAATTCCTTCATCATAAATTGTCGTTGTACCCAAGACATTCATTTGCTTGTATAAAAGCGGAAAAACATCGTCAACTTTAATTTTTGCCCCATAATAGACATTTTCTAAATGCGAAAAATGGTTGATGCGTAAAATATAGCTAGTTTTTTTTGTTTCAAGGTGAATAACTTGTGGTTCCATAGTATAATAATTGTATCACAATAATGACAACAATTTAAAGTTAGGAACTTAGATTTATCATCTATGATATGTAGCTTTACAATTGATGTGAGACTTTTCTTAGAAATAAAAAGGGGGTGACCT
>CAYZOC010000039.1:0-9902 GCA_964480275.1 uncultured Staphylococcaceae bacterium
ATTGCTATTAGTATTTTTTTCTCAATTTAAATGATTAAAAGTTAATTTTCATATATTTTTTGTTTTTTTATAGTTAATTTATTTAATCGTTGCAAATAACAAAGCAGACAAGGTCACTAGGCCAAGGCTAACAAAGAGCATAATCATTGTCGTTGAAAGAGGTTTCCCTCCTTCAAAATAACTGACTTGATAGTTACTACTAAAGTTTTTGGTCTCGCCATCACCAGCAAAATCTTTACTAATTTCAACACTATATATTTGGTCGCTCAAGGAAAGGTATGCAACACCTACATCGACGTTTTGGTATTCTTGTTCTATTAGGGCTAAACCTTCATCTTTATCCATTACCACTAGTGAAGTTGAAAGTATTTCTAATTCGGTTCCACTTAGGTCTTTTGAAATCACCGAAACTAATTGTTGACTTCTATTAGCCGGATAACCAGTAAAGGGATCAATAATATGCGAACGCAAGTATTTCTCGCTTGTTGCTAAATTTTCTGTCCATTCCCCTTGATAGGTGCCACTGGTCGACATTCTAAATTGCTCTTCGCGACTAAATTCAAATGCATTAGTAAAATCACCAGGAATAATACTCGACATTGAAACAACTAGCGGTTGGCCAAAATAGCGGGGGTTGAGACTAGTAATTGTACTAGCACCACCAAAGATGTAGCCATTAAGTAGATTATTATCAAGCATAATACGCTCTAATATATCTGCCATATAACCCTTAGCAATCCCGCCCAGCGTCAAGGAGAGCTCGCCATTTTCCGCCCCATTAAAACTATTAAGCCGAACATAGTGGCGCTCGCTTTCGATTTTAAAACTGACCGTCGCGGTTATTTCCGCCCTTGTTTTGGGAACAAATGAAACGATTTCTTCAAGTAGAGCCCGATTTAGTTCGTGATTTATTGGATCATAAAATGTCGGATATTCATAATCATCATCAAAACTATCGCCAGGGAGAAACGGTGCCCAAAAGTCTGTTAGTTCTCCGACAAATGGATTAAAGAAGCCTCTAGTTTTATCCGCAAGTTCTAGCGAAGTTTCAATAATGTCATAAAGAACCCTATCAACTTCAACCCAGGCATTAAGATTTTCATTAATAACTCGTAAATTATTAACACGTTGACGATTCGCAATATCATATTCACTTGGTGATCGCGGATCATCTAAGTCAATTTGATAATAAAAGTGGTGACGATCAAATAACTTATGATAATCAACTAAATAAGTGTCTAAAAGTTGTTTAACGTTTGCTACTTCTTCCTCTTTTACACCATTCAAATAGTTGACATAAAAGGAAGTATCAAATGGTCGCACCCTTTGACCGTATATATCATATATTGGCTTTGAAGCAACTAGGGGGCTAAAGCCATTAAACTCTTTGTCGTTACCATTATTAGCACTTAAAACATCACTGGCAACAAAGGGGAGCGCAATACTTGTGGCAATTGAAAAAATTAGAACAATAAGTTCAATGGGAGCAAAATTATTTAAAAGCCGGGTAAGGCGCTCAGTTATTTTCATAATTAGTCTCCTCAATCCCTCTAAACTTCACTCGTAATAAAATTATTTTAGTCAAAAAAGCGATTAATAAACCCATCGCAATTCCACTAAACATGAGAATAAATAAATAGTTAAACATCAAAACATTTTGATAGAGTAATGAAATCATGCTCACTTGGCCAACACCATGAAAAACCGCACTTGTCATCGATAGTCCATAAAGAGATGGTCGTATTGTAAAGTGGAGAAAAAGTGTGACAAGACTTGAAAGAGCAAAACCAGAAAGTGAGAGGAGAAAACCCGAGCCAAAACCAGAAAAGGTCCCCGCTAAAAGAACGCGAAGAAGGCCAATCATGATAAATTCTTTGGGTCCATAAAGTGCTAAAACAATTAGACCGATCGTATTAGCTAACCCTAATTTGACACCGGGAATAATCGGGATGAATACAATATAACTTTCAGCAATATTTAAAATTACTCCGAGGGCTAATAGAACGGATAATGAGACAAGTTTAGAAACTTGATAGCGATTACGTCCCATAACTTGCCCCCATAATCACGACATAAAATGAATTAGGTAGACAAATAATCGGCCTCGCAACTTGCTCAACATAACCTTGAATCGAACAATACTTTTTCGGACTGGTTTCATCTTCAACCTTGACTTTATAGTCAATGATTTCAATTGTAATATCGCCTAAAAACACATCATAATTACTTTTGAAATAAGTTTTAGTTTGACGCTCTTTAGTAAGTTCTAAGCGATCGATTTCCTCATTTTCAACATAGACAAGTACGACCAAATCTTCATCAGTTGCAAAACTAGAATTGAGGACAACAAAAAGCAGCGACGATAATATTAATAGCGCGCTAAAGATGTAGGTATCCCACTTTGTTTTATTAATTCTTACTTTTGCTTTTTTCATATTACAAGAAAGTCAGGACTAAGCCTGACAAATACTACTTGATTTCAATTGTCTTCCCATCAGGACCTGGCGTATTAGCTAAATATTCACTGATTGCTTCCCGTGAACCTTTACGTCCCCCACTAGGGCGACATTGACTGAGTGACTTAACTTCGCCATTAAGAATACCTTCAGCAAAGCCTGCACAGCCAGGATAACCACATGACCCACAATTAATGTTTGGTAGTAGTTCATGGACCCTTTGTAATCGTTCATCAACTTCAACTTTTAACTTTTTGTCAGCAAAGGCTAATAATAGACCAAGAATTGCACCAACGCCTGCAAGAACGATAATCGCAACTGCAATACGCGCAAATCCTTGTAGTTCAACTAAAAATACCATCGTTTATTCCTCATTTCCACTAGTATTATGACCACAGCTAGAAACTGGGCAGCTACTACAGGCGGCAACCATGTCTTCACAACCAGCTGGTTTAGGTGTTCGTTTGTTTAAAATATATCCAAGTGTAAAAATACCAACTAGACCAGAAAAGACAGCGATTGCTAACAAAATTCTTAACCAAGGTTCCATAATTTTAAATCATTCCTTTAAAGCCTAAGAAGGCAATCGCCATAAACCCAGCAATTAATAAAGCACTAGCCGGACCCTTAAAGGCTTTAGGCATCTTTGTATTAAGTTCAAGTCGTTCTTGGATATAGGAGAACAAAATCGTCACGATCGCAAAACCAACAGCGTTAGCCACAACGTAAACGATCATTGTTAAGAAGTCATAACTTGGAACGATTCCTGTTGTTGCGGCGACATCAAGAGCAACAGTCAAAACCACACAATTAGTCGTAATTAGTGGAAGATAAATTCCAAGTGATTTATAAAGCGCAGGAATAAAGCGCTTGATAAACATTTCAACAAATTGGACAAGTGATGCAATTACAAGAATAAAAGCAACAAGGCGGAGAAATTCAAGTTGTAAGGGGACAAGAATATAGAAATATAAACTATAGCTAATGATCCCACTAAAGATTAAAACAAAGCCAAGTGCTAGACTCATTCCTATTGCCGATTGAGACTTCTTGGTTGTTCCTAGAAAACCACAAATTCCAAGAAAACGTGTTAAAACAACGTTATTTACAAGAATTGCAGCTAGGGCGATTAATAGAAATTCCATAATTATTTGACCTCCGATTCAACGTTTGTCGCAAGTTTTGCATGGGCCTTTGCCCGTGCTCTTTTTTCATTAAAGTCGCCAATTTTTGGCACGAGGAAGGCAATAAGGGCGATGAGAAGCCCAAGCATAATAAAGGCACCTGTATTTTCAATAAAAATACTAATAGCGTATTCTTTCGGGAATAGCCTTAAGACGAATAACGTTTCGCCATTAACAAAGTTTTTAAAATCAATGGCCCCACTACCGATAACTTCGCGGAATAGAGCAAGGACAAAGACACTTAGGATAAAGCCAGTGCCTGTTCCTAAGGCATCAACCAATGAATCATCGACCTTGTTTTTGAGGGCAAAAGATTCAGCGCGAGCAAAGATAATACAGTTAACAACGATAATCGATAAATAGACACCAAGATTACTCGCTAAGTCGGGTAGATAAGCTTTCATTAGCATTTCCACAACTGTAACAATTGTTGCAATAATTACGATCATCACAGGAATGCGAATTTCATTAGGAATTAGGTGACGAATAAGTGAGACAACAAGGTTAGAGACAATAATAACTGCTAACATTGCTAACCCCATCCCAAGTGCACTAGATACGCCGCTAGTTGTCGCTAGGACCGGACAAAGTCCAAGCAGCATAATAAAGGTGGAATTGTTCTTAAATGCACCATCAAGAAAGATTGTACGCTTTTTCATATTAGTTTACCTCCGCAAGGTAGTCTTCGGCGACTAGAGTTAAGGCCATGATTAGTGGGTCTCTAGTTTGTGTAGCCCCAGCTGGGACATTTTCTATCAATAATGATAAGTCAGCATCAGCTGCTTGACCACTAATATTTTCATCAACAGCACTAAGGATATCAGCCCCAAAGCCGCCTGTTTGTCCATGTTCGCCAACCGTGGCAAAGCCAGTGAATTTTCCATCATTGAAACCAACAAGGAATGTATAAGTACTTCCGTTATAACCATTGACTAGAACTTCATAGACATAGCCTAAACTTGTTTCGGCGTTTTTCATTTCAAGTTTTTGGACGACGCCACCATCACTTAACGTTTGCGATAATTCCATCACGACAACTTCTTCGGCACTTTCAATACCAAGAAGCGGATAATGGTTAACATAAGGATCTTCAAACGGACGGTTATTATAATCTTCAGTCGTAACGACTAATAGATCAATTAAAGCCTCTTTGCTATTTGCATCGAGTGTTTGATCTTCATTAATTTTACTAGCAACATCAACATCGCTTGCTTGCGTTTTAAGTGTAGAATTTAGAGCGATAACTAATGGATCTTCACTATTATCATTAACGATAAAGCCATTGAAAGTATCTTTTTTATAACCAATCAAAATCTCAACTTGTTCGCCATCAATGCTAATACTAGCAAAGTAGATATAACCATCGGTTTTAATACCTGTCATTAGACGATATTTAGCGATTACACCCGCTTGGTCGAGCGCATAATTACGCGCGACTTTTTTAACGACATCAACAGCTTCAACATCTAAAACGGCATATAAATTTTCTAAGCGGTCAAGGCGTGTTTGTTCGACACCTTGGAAATTGTCGGCAATAACTTCAAGGGCATTAACAATGTTGATGGCCGTTGCTTGATAGGTATTGGCTAGATCATCACTTCCATTAAGAAGCGTCAGTACATCACTAGTCACGGGATTATCTTTGAGTCTTTGATCAATGACGGCTAGTAGTAAGTCACCACGATCGCTAGCTTCCATTTCTCTTGTCACGACAAAGCCGGAAAAATTATCACCTTTAAGCCCGACCATAAAACTAATTGGTCCAAGTTCGCCATTTACGTTAGCTTCATAAACTAGCCCAATCGTCGCAGTCTCACCTTTTACTTCACTAACACGACTCACACCTGCTAGATGGAGTGGATAGCTTAGTTCTAAAGCATTTACTTGCGTTGAACTCTCGATTCCAAGGACCCGATGAATATTAACAATTGGTTCGACTTGATTTGGAAATAGATAATCATCAGCGGCGACAGTAAGCGCCGCAACCAAAGGCGTTGATGTGACAGTTTTACCGGCTGTTAAATTATCTTCAGCATTGAGTAAGGTAAGAACATCACTTGTCGCTGGTTGATCCTTAATTCTGCTATTAACTTTATCAAGTACGGATCCGCCAAATGATGGCGTTTCTGAATGACCACCAATGAGGATAAAGTTAGCAAAATTGCCATCTTTAAACCCGACTTGGAAAGTAATATCACCACCATAGCCAGAAATTTTAGCATCATAAACAACACCAAATAGTTGGTTGTCGATACTTACTTCATGTTTGGCGCTAATACCAGCGTTAGTCACCTTAACTGGCAAATTTTCAATTTCAACAACACTAGTTTCGGTTCCACTAGGAATATCTAAACTCTTTAAGTATCCCTCTTTGATTTCTTGCGCGACCCTAGCGTTAATCGCTGGTTCAGTAAAACTATTGATTCCGGCAATTACTCCGGCTGATAGCAGGCAAACGAGACCAAGAAAGATTGGTAAAACAACAAATTTATTTGATTTTTTTGCACTCATACTAGGCACCATACCCTTCTAGTGCATCTTGCACTGCATTGAATAATCGGTCTCCACTAAAGGTTAAACCAGCGCTAACATTACTCGATCCATCATCGTATAATTCTTGGGGCAAGCTCATTGCTATAAAGTCAGCAACAGCCAAGTCTTGATAGACGGCAAGAATTTCGGGAAGTCTTTGTTCCCATTGATCGATAAAACTTTGAGTGGGACTAGTTTGGCCAGTTTCGCTAAGGCCAACTGTTAAGATATTTCCATCCTTTACATAAACATCGACTTCAAGTGTCGCTGGATCGTAGGGACAATATACTTCAACGTCACATACGTCACTAGTTGCGCTGCCAGAATAGACACTAATACCAGTAAGTGTTGATTTGATAGCTTGATAGATTGAAACACTGGAGAACCAGAAACCATCGACCTTATGAATGAAATCACCTGCTTGGGTCGCACCAGCTTCGACTGTTTCACTAATTGCCGGAAGTGCAAGAAATTCTTTAACACTCATACCAATATATATATCAAGGAATTGATCTAAAACTGCTTCACTCATGTAGTTAGGAGTAGAAGGATTTTCAATTTCTAAATGAGAAATATTAAATTCATAATCAAGGACTACTTCGACATTTGTCGTAAAGCCAGAGGCATATTCACTTGGACTAACCGAAGTATATGAGCCACTTAAACGTCTAAACTCAACATAAGGTGGTGTCAAATCTTCGCTACCTGTTTCATCATCATAAGTTGGATATGAAATAGGTTCACTCGATTCTTCCACAACATTGGCGTTAACTTTATTGTTAGCAATAAGGGACATTGTCCCAACACTAACAAAAACAATTGCGGCGGTTGTCGTATACTTTTTCCAAAGATTAACGGTTGTTTGTCCAACGACGAGTTTATCAATCATCGGCGCAAGAATATTAACAATAACAATCGAGAAGGCAACACCTTCTGGATATCCACCGGCAACACGAATCAAGACTGTAAAAAAGGCAGCAATAACCCCAATTAGAGCTTTACCAAAATTGCCTGTTGGTGAAGATACTGGATCAGTTAACATAAATACGGCCCCAAATAATGCGCCACCCAGTCCGATTGAAAGGGCAACCGATTCAAAGACGTTTACACCCGCAAATAGTGCCATTGGGATGGCAATTAAGCCAATCGTGCCAATGTAGAATACCGGTGTCCGCCAGTTGAGAACATCACGAAGAGCAAGCACAAAGCCAACAATAATAATAAGGAAGGCAAAGGTCTCACCAAGCGCGCCATTATAATTACCAACAAAAACACGTAATAAGTCGATATTACCAACTTCACCCAACCAACCAGGAAGAGCACTGTTATATTGACTTGTCAAAGTCGCACCAGCAACAAGTCCACCATTTTGGATTGCTGCTTGACTGGCTGAATCACCTAAATATGGTACAAGCGTTGAACCAAATGCTAGTGCAACAAAAAGCCGGGCTAGTGCAGCGGGGTTAAAGATATTATGACCAAACCCACCAAAAGCATATTTTACTAAAAGGGTCGCAAACATATTACCAAGAATAAGAACGTAATATGGTGTGCCAATTGGTAGCGTGAGCGTAAATATGACAGCAGTAACAAGTGAATAGTTGGTTTTAACTTCACGAATAACGTATGGACCAAATTCCTCTTGTTTGCCTTTGAAGCGCATCGAGGCCACCATCACATCGGATAACAATGTGACAAGAATACTAACGCCCATCATTCCTAGTGCTTTGAGTCCATACCATGTACCGATGGTAAAATAGTGTACTACACTTGCAACAAAAATGACGGCAAGCCCAAGTAATAACTCGGCCATAATTTTACTAGTCGTTCGTTTGCTCCGTTGATAAGGAGCTTTATTTGCAACTAATTCCATAATTACTTACCTAACCTTGCTTTTTTGGCAGCTTCTGCTCTTAAAATTGTTTTAGCCTTTTTAACAAATTCCGTCACTTCAATTTTTGACGGACAAACATATGAGCAAAGACCACACTCGATACATTTCATGGCATTTAATTTTTCAATACGGGCAATATTACGCCCTTCAACTGCAAGTTTAATTTCAACTGGTTGGAGACTTGCTGGACAACTTGCTGTACAAGCTCCACACCGTAGACAAGCAACCTCATCATACTTAACAGGTGTTAGTAAGGTAAATCCACCCATTTGTGGAATTGTAACAAAGTCAGGATTTGTAATCGCATTACTTGTCATTGGACCACCAGCCAAAAGATGGAGTGGCCGTTGTTGATCAAATTCATATTGGTTGAGAATTGCTTCAAGCGGAGTGCCAACTGGCACGATAATATTGCTCGGATTATCGATCCGATCACCACTAATGGTCATCACTCTTTCAGTCAATGGTTGACCATCAAGTAAGGCGCGCGCAACCGCAATCGTTGTTTGAGCATTATTGACAATGACATGGCATTCACTTGGCAGCATGTCATATTCACGACCTAAAACTTTCCAAATCAAGGTCCGCTCCCAACCCATTGGGTAGGCATCAGGCACTTCTTTAAGTTTGATGTCATCGATTCCATTGAGGGCTTGTAATATTGCTTCAGCGACAAGTTTTTTACCTTTTTTAATTGTAATCATTGCCCGGGGAGCATCACTAGCCTTCATTAAGAGACGAACCCCCTTAATCAAGGTTTCGGCGTCTTGTTTCATGACGACAAAATCAGTTGTCAAGAATGGTTCACATTCGACCCCATTAATAAGGAGCGTGTCGATGCCTTTTACATTGTTATATTTGATGTAAGCAGGAAAACCCGCTCCACCAAGACCAACAATCCCCGCCGCTTTAATACTAGCGACGATTTCTTCTTTGCTGGCATCAAGCGTCAATGTTTTTAAGCCCTTGCCCCGTGTGTATTTTCCATCGTTGCTGATTGCAAGATGAGGGACAGTCCTTCCCGTCAAGGGATGGAATTTATTAACATTTTCAAGTACGACCCCTGAGACACTAGAAAAACTAGGGACATACATATCTTCGCGCAAGGCGACTTGATCTCCAACTTGTACCTGATCACCAGGGTTAACGAGCACTTTGATCGGCTGACCCTTGGGATTGACAAGAGGGAAATACACAACTGGCACATTACTAGCCGCAAGCACCCTTACCTCAACATCTTGTGATGGATGCTTATGGCCATTAATATGTTTCATTCTGTTTGTGGAAAATAGATTCATATTCTTACCTCTTCATTCGCGATTATTATATCATAATAAGTCTCGAGTTAAACCCTAAATCGGTAATTTTTTCTATGGTATAGATAAATTGACATAATCTGTATTTTTTATTCCAATTATTGTCGTGATTTTAAGTAGGTTAATGAGTAGATTTAACAACTTTTTAGTTGACAGTTTAATGACCCCTTTAAAAAGTTATATTTCAACAAAAAATGTCAGTTAAAAACCCGAATTTTTAGCTAAAAAAGCGCCTTCTGTTACAGGGTGCATTTTATGTTGGCACCCCACAAAAAATAACAAAAAACGGTCCCAATATATCGGAACCGTTATCACTCATAAAAATCTAATTTATTTGGTATGGATAATCTTTTTAGCCATCCGATAGGCCGCTTCATCTTTTTTATATCTAAATTTCAGATCAAACTTTTTACTTTTATAGAGGACACTCTTTTGGTGGGAAAAAGTAAGGAAAGATTGGTGTCCATGGTAAGATCCCATCCCTGAATCACCAACCCCACCAAAGGGTAGATATGAAGAC
>CAYZOC010000040.1:0-9832 GCA_964480275.1 uncultured Staphylococcaceae bacterium
ACGTCAAACAGATGCTCTCCCAGCTGAGCTAAACATCCAGCATGTTGTATTTTACAAAGTAATCAGCGATTAGTCAATAACTTTATTAGTAATTGTTAATAATTTGTTTTATCACTTATCGCCATGTATTCTTCATAGAGTTTAAGGCAAGCTTTACGGTCTAATTCTAAGACCTTTTCACCCATTCCTTCTTCTTGCATTTGATAGAACACACTGTCACGGAAACCAATCTTTTCGGTATCATCAATATTACAGCCGTAATATACCTTGTTAATGTTTGCCCATAGAATAGCCCCCATACACATTGGGCATGGTTCACCAGTTGTATAAATATCACAACCAGTTAAATCAAAACTACCGAGTTTCTTACTAGCAGCGCGGATGGCTTGCATTTCCCCGTGGCATGTTGGATCGTTATTTTTAACGACTTGATTGTGGCCGCGCGCAACGATTTTGCCATCTTTGACAATAACCGCCCCAAAAGGACCACCGTGACCTTTATGAATCCCTTTTTGGGCTTCTTTAATGGCCGATCTCATAAATTTGTTCATGATTATATTCTCCTTATAAATAGTATTATAAACGACTATGGGCTTTTTTTAAAATCTAATTTAGATAAAAAACATTCAAGCTATTATTTAATAAATTTAACTTGTTGTCCTCTCTTCAAATTAAGCCAAAACTAGTTGAAAAGGATATTCACCTAAAGTGTATTAATTGAAAAAGAAGGCATAATATGATAAAATACATTAGTGCAATAAAGAATTTCCTTGGATTACTTGAAATTCAAACTATTCTAGAGGCACTTAACTTGATATATACTAAATTTAGTGTATAATCAGGTTTGCAGTTATTTGACTGCCCCGCTCCCCCCCTATGCAAATTATTGTAAAAAGGAGGTGTTGCATATGAAGTTTTTCAAAAGACTTGCTAAAGCCCTATCTGACCAAATTAAGGTCACAGGCATCCGCGGCTAACTAATAAGAAATTAGTTAGGCGCCCCCACCGCCCTAACGAGGCGTTTTTTTATACCAATTTTAAGCATAACAAGTGCTTTTTTTATTTTACACGTCAAAATCACACCTTTCTAATTACTAAATTATTTGTAAAATCTCACTTTAAGCATAAAATAAAAGTAGGAGAATTTAATATGAAAAACAAAAAAATAGCTACTATAACTGTATTTACACTTTCTTTAGTTAGTCTATCAGGCTGTGGATTTAAAGCGGCAATCGAAACGATGGCGCTGAGTGCCGCTATGAGTCTACCTTATATGATCAACTATGTAGATATCGAAACTCAAGAATTTAGTTCTTCCGATGACAATACTCCACTACCTACTTCTTCGAGTAAACGCGTGGACATCAACTTTTTGAAAAACATCATGGCGATACCTAGTTCAATCGACATGGAACAATATGGCGTCAAGGTCGACTTCGAACTTTCAGGTGATGCCCTTCTGAACTTTGTGACCATCGAAGTGGATATGGACGATCTTGGAGAAGGCATTGAAATGCCTGAAGGCCTTGAGGGACTATCACTAAGTGCTTATGCATTAATTCCTGTTGGTACAGCCGATTATGAATTTAAGGACGAACAATACACTGATTCGCTTGATAGTTTTATCACCTACCTTGAAGAAGACGTAAAAATGATGGACGTTGTTAAAATTACTGAGCAAGCGACGGTTGAAATTGAATTTGACATCACTGGAAAAATTGGCTCCAGCGAAAAAACCAAAACCTACTATTTCCGTATCAATAAGACAACACTTGATGACCTAGCTAGCCTTGCGGGTACAACACTTGAAGAACTTGGTATTCCTGCCGAGCTCGTCGATATTATCGAAGATTGGCCAGAAGAGCCAACCGAGGAAGTTCTTGATTTTGTCAATGAAAATTGGCCGACAGATGTACCTCAAAGTGTAATCGATAATTATGATGAATTACCACCAGAAATTCAAGACTTTATTGGTGATCCAGAAACCCTTTCTGAAACATGGCCAGACCCAGAAGACGCTGAGACTTATATTGAAGAAAACTGGCCAGAATCATTTAGCGATATGGATTGGGCCGAAATCATGGGTATGATTGGAACCGGCGATGTTCCTCCTGAATCTCCAGGAGAAGAGCCCACTAACGGTGAAACAAGTTCAGAATTATAGAAAATCAAACTAGTATTAGACCCTTTGAAAAGGGTCTTTTTCTTACTTCAATCGCTTAATATTGATTTTTTTACTATAATTATTATTAATAAGAGGACTTAATTCATGAAAAAAATTATAACGCTTCCGTTACTACTTGTATCCGCACTTGTTTTCACATCCTGTCAAGATGCAAATTTAGATCTATATAGTAACGATCAGCCGATAAGACTAGACCTCGCTGAGCAAAAACTTACAATTTTACAATTAACGGACCTCCACTTAACATTTGGCAGTGACGCTAATGATCGGGCGACACTACGTCTTATTCGAACACTAGTGCGCACCGAACAACCCGACCTTATCGTTTTTACTGGTGACTTAACGATGTCCCCATCTGGTCCACGTCTTTTTCATCAACTCGTCGCGACGATGGAAGGTTTAGAAACTCCCTGGACCTTTATATTTGGTAATCACGAAACAGATTTTAATAGCTATGAGTCATACCTTGAAAATCTTGATCAACATGAGCACCTACTTTTCAAGGTCGGACCCGAGCTAGTCGATGGTGGCTATGGTAATTTTAAAATTGAAACATATTATAATGATACTCCTTTTTATAACCTCTATCTTTTAGATAGTCACGCTGAGGCTGAAAGTCCTTTAACTTATGATTGGCTGAGTGAATCACAAGTCGACTGGTATGAACAAAAGGCCAGTCAAGATGCCACGAGTCTTATTAAATCTAGTGTGTTTATGCATATCCCACTTCAAGAATATCAACTTTATGAAGGTGAAGGACTTGATGGGCAGAAAGGTGAAAAAGTTTCAATCCAAGGCCAAAACACTGGCCTATTTGATAAATTACTCGTTCATGGTGTAAGTCAGGCCGTGTTCGTTGGTCATGATCATCTCAATAATTATAGTTTCTATCAGCAAGGCATTCTTTTAAGCTATGGCCAGGCTAGTGGCTATAACGGCTATGGAAACACTCCGAAAGGAGGGCGATTAATTGTTATTGATGGTGAGCTAAACCTTACAACAAAAATCTTACTTGATGAGGATTACGACTTATGAAGTTTAAAAATCGCCTCTACATATTTTTAAATAGCTACTTGTTGTTTGTTTTAGTCCTCTTTTTCTTTGGTTCACTTTGGGGACTACTAGCACCGCTTGTTGCCCTAGTATATTTAGTGTTAGGTGGACTTATCCATGCTTGACCTTCTAGTTTTATTAATGATTTATGCAACATGGATTAGTCTATTTATTATGCCAGTTGCCCTAATGATACTCAGAGTTTTTTACGTTCTAACTCACCAGTTAAATATCAAGCAAATGGTGATGATTGTATTCTTGCCATGCGGGATTGGCTTAGAAAAGTTGACCAAGGAAGGTCGGTTTAAAACGCTCTATCGCGTACTCGTCATTATCACATTTATTCTCTTATTTTTTGCTTCACTATTTCTTCTTTATCTATATAAGAGTTAAGCAAGTGTTTCTCGCAAACAATAGCTAGAATATGTGCTAAAATATCTATTATTATGGAGGTTTACCTATGGCACAATATATTTATCAAGACGCTGCAACAACAAAAAAACCCACATTATTAGCACAAACTTTTACGTGGGTATTAATTGGTTTATTAATTACATCCGCAATTGGTGTTGGGCTTGCGCTATTTATTAACGCAATTTTAGCGGGTGGGACACTTGAAGCACAGAAACCAATCTTAACCAATTATTTAATCGCTGTTGGCATCAGTGCAGTTGTTCAATTAATTCTCGTATTTTATATTCAATTTAGTGTAATCCGGCGCGGTCCAATGGGAAAAAATATTACAGTTCCCTATATTATCTATACCGCGAATATGGGGATTCTAATTTCTGCGCTTTTAGTTATGTATTCATTTGAAGTTATGGCACTAGCACTAGCGGTTACCGTCATTCTTTTTGCAATGATGGCCTTATTTGCCCGCCAAACAAAGGCTAATTTAAGTGGTCTAGCAATCGTTGGTGTCGCACTTCTAGTTGGTTCACTCATTTTAATGCTGATCAACATTTTTCTTAGATCAACTCAACTTGAATGGATTCTAAGCTTCGTGTTATTTGGTGCCATCATGCTAATTACACTATTTGATATTTGGCAAGTAACAAAGGCTAGTGAAGCTGGACTTCAGTCCAAAAACCTTGCCCTTTTCTTCGCCTTTAATATTTACATCGACTTTATTTATATCCTAATTAGAGTCGCTTATTTTATTGGTCTTTCCCGTCGCAATTAAGTTTACTCATAATCGTTTTATATCCTAGTTTCGGCTAGGATTTTTTATTTTATGATATAGATAATCGCCTATCCAGTTACTAATAATATCGTGAAGATAAAACATTGGTTGAATTTATCTTTTGTGTATTATAAATACACCTTTTTGTAGTATCATAGTAGGCGTAGGTTTCATTATGTTATTACTCAAGCACTTTCGTAAATATTATCTTATATACCTCTGGGCATTTTTACCCGGCATTTTAATATTAGCAGGAATTGATTATCTTCAATTAGAGATCCCCCGTGTAATTGGTGGCATCATTGATGGCCTTGAACAAGGAACAATTTCGGGAATTGACGAAATAAGTCGTAGTCTTATATATATTACAATCATTGTCTTTATCATGACGATAGGGCGTTTCTTATGGCGCTTTCTTCTTTTTGGAACAGGACGGAGAATAGAAACTGATTTACGTAGAGAAATGTTTTTTCACGCTACTAGACTTGATCAAAGTTATTATTCTCAACAAAAAATTGGTGGACTCATGAGTTACTTTATCAATGACCTTAATGCCGTTAGGGAATTATTTGGTCGTGGAACACTGATGGTCGTCGATGGACTGTTCTTAGGTGTTTTTGTCATTATTAGAATGCTCCGCCTTAATTTAATGATGACCATCTATGCCCTAATCCCCATTCTTTTAATGGGAGTGCTTGTTTACTTTATAAATATCAAAATGGAAATGAAATTTAAAAGTCGCCAAGAAGCATTTGAACATATGTCTGATTTTGCTCAAGAATCATTCACGGGAATTACTGTAATTAAAGCCTATGTCCGCGAAGCCGCGGAGGCCCTTGGTTTTAAGGGAAAATCAGAGCAGGTTTACAAGAGATCAATGGATCATATGAAATATGCAATCGCTGTTAATGTTATTATTGATGCGCTTATTAGTGTCGTAATTTTATCAATTATTGCCTATGGCGCTATTCTTATTGGCTATGGCGATCTAAGTAGTGGTGAACTAACCGAATACATCTCCTACTTCTTCTCGCTCTTATGGCCAGTGTTTGCCATCTCTTTCTTTATGAATCTCAATGGACAAGCTCAAGCAAGCGCTAAGCGAATTTATGCCTTTTTAGAAACTAAGCCAACTGTCGCCGAAATAGATGATGCCATAAAAGATGTTGAGCTCGATGGTAGTATCAGGGCAAAAAATCTTACATTTAAGTATCCAGATGCCGAAGATCCAATACTCAAAAATCTTAATTTTGAAATTAAAAAAGGCGAAATGGTTGGAATACTTGGCAAGACAGGCAGTGGGAAATCAACGCTGGTTGAACTACTGCTTCATGTCTATAACACCGAGGAAAACATGCTCTACTTTGGTGATTATGATATTGCTAAACTTTCAATTAAGACTCTTCGTGATCATATCGGTTACGTTCCCCAAGATAACTTTCTATACTCCGATACAATTAAAAACAATATCGGCTTTGCCTTTGAAGAAATTGATGATGAATATTTAGTCAGTGTCGCAAAACTTGCTGACATTCATGAAAATGTCATCGAATTCAAACACCAATATCAAACGCTACTTGGTGAACGTGGTGTTACCGTATCTGGTGGCCAAAAGCAAAGAATCTCGATCGCTCGTGCCTTGGCCAAGGACCCAAAAATACTTATTCTTGATGACTCTGTCAGTGCGGTCGACACCAAAACTGAAGAGGCGATTATTTCCAATTTAAGAAAAGTGCGGAAGGGTAAGACAACACTGATGATTGCCCACCGGATTTCTACAGTCAAGAAACTTGATAAAATTATCCTCCTAGAAGATGGTCATCTGATTGGTTTTGGTAGTCATAATGAGCTTTTAGCGACAAATACTACTTATCAAGAGATGGTTAAACGTCAAGAATTAGAAGCTTTAGTAGGGGAGGTAAGCGACCATGCGTGATTTTCAAGAGCAACACATCGCAACGCAGGACTATAAACTTATTTTCCGCCTGCTTGGATATTTAAAGCCATATACACGTCGCTTCGTTATCGCCTTCCTTCTCATGCTTGTGACAACTTTTACGAATATGATTCTGCCACTAGCATCAGGTTTTGCAATCGATTTAATGGCGGATGAGATCAAGGGTCCAAATGATGTCGCTTTTCTACTGCAAGAAAAAATTACCATCGTCCTCATTGGCGCTGGCATCCTTTTATTAATTACTGCAGTTTCGATTTGGCTGGGATATATTCTTAATAAATCACTACAAGATATTGGCCAAAAAATTACCAATGATATTCGTATGCAAGTATTTGACCATATTGAAAGTTTATCAATTGGCCAAATCAATCAACTTCCGGTTGGAAAACTTGTTACACGGGCGACCAATGATCCAAACAATATCTCAATGATGTTTACGGAAACAATCGTTAATCTTATTCGTAATGTTCTAATGATGGTCATCGTCGCTGTTATTCTCTTCCTAATCGAACCACTGATGGCCCTAATTACGATGGCCACACTCCCGTTTATTTTTCTTGCCTCATTTTTATTTAGAAAATATTCACGCAAGGCCTATCGAAGTGTTCGCAATAATGTCAGTGAAGTCAACGCCTTCCTTTCGGAAAACCTTTCAGGAATGCGAATCACCCAAGTTTTCAATCAAGAAAACAAGAAAATCGATGAATTTAATCACATTAATAACCGTCTTCGGAAAAGTTACATTCGCGAAATTAATGTCTTTGGTATTTATCGCCCCACAATATTTTTCTTAGCGATGATAGCGACAATTCTTGCCGTATATTTTGGTGTTGAACGTATTTTTGCCGGGACAATAACGGTTGGACTCTTTGTTTCCTTTTATGTTTATATTGGACAGTTTTTTGAACCAATCCAACAAATTGCTGAACAATTTAATAGTCTTCAAAATGGTTTTGCAAGTGCGGAGAAAATTTTTGATGTGCTGGATACCAAGCCTGATATTAATGATGACGAAGCAGCCATTGAACTCGAGTCTTTCAAGGGAAACATTGAATTTAAAAATGTCTGGTTCCAATACATTGAAAATGAATGGGTTTTAAAAGATGTAAGTTTTGCTGTAAATAGTAATGATACTGTCGCCTTTGTTGGGGCAACTGGCAGTGGAAAGACGACAATTCTCCAGCTTATTGTAAGAAACTATGATATTCAAAAAGGGGAAATTCTCATTGATGGCATTAATATTAAAAAGATTAAACGCGCTTCGCTTCGGCGTCACATTGGCCAAATGCTCCAGGATGTCTTCCTCTTCTCGGGAACAATTAGAGAAAATATTACACTTCGTGATCCGAAGATCAGTGACGAAGATATCAATGAAGCAAGTAAGTATGTTGGTCTTACCCACGTCTTAGACAAACTTCCCGAAGGACTTGATCATATTGTCAGAGAACGAGGGAATAACTTCTCTAGTGGTGAACGCCAATTAATTAGCTTTGCCCGCGCGGTTGTTTATCGACCCTCACTAATGATCTTAGATGAAGCCACCGCAAATATTGATTCGGAAACCGAAGCAATCATCCAAGAATCGCTAGAAAAAATGATGAATATTTCAACCATGCTTATCGTTGCTCACCGTTTATCAACCATCCAACATAGTGATAAAATTATCGTTATGCATAAAGGTGAAATAAAAGAGATGGGTGACCATCAAACTCTCTTAAGAAAAAAAGGTCTTTACTATAATCTTTATCAATTACAGTATGACCCAACGCTTAAACGTTAACTAAGAGGCCATCAATCGATGGCTTTTTTTTCTGGCTTTTTCCATTTAATAATAAATAACAAGTAAACAACAATAACTGCGACTAGATATCCAAAAATATTAATCAATACATCAAATATCGTTGCCCCTCGTCCTTCGACAAAGTATTGAATAAATTCGCTTAAACTAGCAATAAAGACGCCAGGAATAAGCGAGATTGCACTTGTAATTAAGACTTTTTTGTCTAAGAACGTGATAAAAGTCAGCGCTCCTAAGATGCCATTAACAAAAAATAGTGAAAAGTGACCAACCGCTTTTCGTAAATAGGCGCCAAATGTTGTTATATTTTCTTCATTAATAACTTCTAAGGGTTTAACAGTGATATCAATTGTTGCTTTTACACTAGGATCAGCTTGACTTGTCGCTAGTATCGTCACGACCCCACGCTTTTTAGCCAAAACAATACCTTGGCCATTCCGTGAGACTACTTCGGCGATATCTTCATTACTACTTGTATACATCACTTCTTGATTGGTGACAGGTAATTCTTGATCAAAATCATGAGCTAGTGTCGCACTTATTGTTGTTTTTTTGCCCGCTTCAACTTCGAGATTATTGGCACTTAAACTTATGCTTGTTGGTAAAACATCGAGAATATTTAACGTGTGTTCAGCATAAACATCAAAATCAGCATTTGCGTAGACTCTTATTGTCACTTCGCCACTAACTTTAGTTCCATAAATAATTCCATCTTCATCGACAGTAGCAATCGCCTCATTACTTGATGTAAATGTGACCGTTTTATCGCTAACATCATCATCAAGCTGATAGCTTAAACTACTATAACCATAAACATAAGAAGTTAGAGGACCATCAAGGGTGATTGAAGTTGGATATATAATTTCATTGGGATTTTCAATTACATTAAGTGTATATGTTTGACTATGATTAGAAATGCTAATCTCGGTCATGCCAACACTAAGAGCATTGATGACCCCAAAGTTATTGATCGTTGCCACACTAGAATTTGTCGAATGATAAGTCAATAGTTTGGGATCGTATTCTTTCTTAGCGCGTTCATCTAATTCAACAACAAGTTTTCGACTATAGCCAACCATTAAATCACTTTGATCAAAGGAAACCGAAAAATCCAGTGGGGCACTTTTTTCGACCACATCGACGTAAAAACCAACAGCAATATCGCTATTAGCACTGCTAGTTGCTTTGACATATACATTTTCACCAAGCATCCTTGCTTCAAGATAGCCCCCTGAAGTAACACGGAGCACTTCACTATTACTCGTTGTCCAAATATAGTTGCGGTCAGTGGCATCAAGTGGCAAAACTGTCGCACTAAAGCGTCTAGTAACACCAAGCGGAATTTGATAAGTGTCCTCGTCACTAACGATTTGATCGAGGTGGTCTTTGACCTCAATATCAACAGCGTCAATTATATCTGGCGTGCGATCAGGAGTAACACCATTAATAATAAAACTAGCAATCATCGTTAAAAAGTTTGAACGTTGACTGGAAATATGACCAGGTAAACTTGATTCAAAAATAATTAGTCCATTAGTAAAAATGAAAAGACCAAGAACAAAAAACTTAAGGTTAGTTTTGACTTTCTTTATCATATCTAAAAATAATTATAACTTAATAAAATAGATTAATGAATACGCAAATTGTCGTGTTTAG
>CAYZOC010000041.1:0-9169 GCA_964480275.1 uncultured Staphylococcaceae bacterium
CCCACATGGATACAAAACAAAGAGAAATGTTGCTTTTAATTAGTCATGTGACAAAGAATAAATATCGAAAATAATTGGCTGATGCTAGGAAACAACAATATATCATCATATTTTGTTAAAAATTTAAATAAGCTTATTAAATTAACTTGAAGTATAAATATATTTTTAGAAGATGAGAAACCTTATATGTTTATCATATTAGATCAATATTACTTTCTCCCGGTATATCTACATTATGAAATCCCACCTTTTATTTCATTGATTTAATAAGAAAAGCACTCCTTACGATAAGAAGTGCTTATATAGTTTAGCCAACTTGAGACATGAGAATGATTGAAGACACAATCGCGATAATCATTAGTATCCCACCTACTATTAAGTAGGGTAGGATGTACCCACCCTTTGATCGCCGTCGTTCATCCGCTTTGACTTTGTAATCATAAGCGTCTTCATAGCGACGTAATTCGCGTGGTCTAAATCTAGCCCCAATCGCAGCGAAGGAGTAAGCAGCGATGTCAAACGTTCCTGCACGTGATAATAAATTCAGTGCTGCAAGGCCAAGAAGGAGAGCGGCCGGAAAGAATGAAGCGTTGCTTAACGCTGTTAAGTCAAGTTTGCTAAGATCGAGATTTGGACTTGTAAAATAAACAGGCAAACCAACACCTAAGGCAATGACAAGGCTGATAATCCAAGTTAAGATTACTCGAGTTTTCGAATGATTTCGATGAGTCATTACTTATTCGGCTTTAACCTTATTAGCCTTATCAAGCTTGGTGATTTCTTTGTTGTAAGCTGCTAGTTCAGCTTCATTAGCAAGAATGAAGTGATCTGGCAATATTTCATGAAGTTTTGGTTTGCTTTCAGTATAGTCATGAGCTTCGACTGGATTATAAATAATCCGTTGCCGATTCTTTTCGGAAAGCGGATCAGGTTTTGGAATCGCACTAAGAAGGGACTTTGTATATGGGTGAAGCGGGTGTTTAAATAACTCTTCGCTACTTGCCATTTCAACAATTTCACCAAAATACATAACTGCAATCTTGTCACAGAAGTATTTGACGACACTGAGGTCATGGGCAATAAAGAGAATTGTTAAACCTAATTCATCCTTTAAGTCATTAAGTAAATTGATAACTTGAGCACGAATACTAACGTCAAGAGCACTAATTGGTTCATCACAGATTAATAATTCTGGATTCATCACTAGTGAACGAGCAATCCCAATCCGTTGTCTTTGACCACCACTAAATTCGTGGGGATAACGGGAAGCATAGTCAGCAATAAGGCCAACCTTCTCTAATACTTCAACAACTTTTTTGGAGTTTTCAGCCCGATTACGGAAGCCTTGAATAACGAGGCCTTCTTGAATAATGTCTTCAACGGTCATTCGTGGATCTAGTGAGTCACTTGGATCTTGGAAGATCATTTGCATTTTTGACATCATTCGTAATTTTCGTGCAGATCTAACTTTTTCGTTGACTTCTTTTTTGAGCTTTTCATAGTCTAGTTTTTCTTCAGGACTTAATTCACGACCTTCATATTTTGCTAGTTCAGGTTGCCATTTTTCCATTTCGGCCTGGGCTTGCGCCTTACCATAATTGCTATCAACATGTTTTTTATCATATTTGATTTGGGCAATGATATCTTTTTGTTTGGCAACTAGTTCAGATAAATCCGCTTTGATACGATTAATTTTCACATTGAAAGAATCTGATATTTTTGCAATGATTGCTTCATTTTCTTCTTGGAATTCACTTCTAGCTTCGGCAATTTCTGACTTCATTTGTTCTTGAAGTTCCTTAATTTGCCGCTTAGCTTTTATTGTTTTCCATTTAATTTCTTTCTCATTCCATCTAGTTCCACCATTGATGCGGAAGCCTTTGAAATAAACGCTACCACTAGTGATGTCATAAAGGCGAATGATTGAACGACCGGTTGTGGTTTTACCACAGCCTGATTCACCAACTAAGCCAAACACTTCACCTTTTTTAATATCAAAGGAAATGTCATGGACTGCTTTAGTAATAAATTTATTAGCACCAAAACCGGTTTTAAAGAATTGTTTAAGGTGTTTAACTGAAAGGATGATGTCCTTATCAACTAGGTCTTGTCTAAATGTTACTTCGCGTTTAGCCATTGATTTCACCTTCTTTCTTAAGTGAATGTCTAATCCGTTGTGAAACGATCTTTGGCATTGTCGCCTTTGGTGCTCGCTCATCTAACAACCAAGTTGCAGCGTAGTGAGTTTCACTCACTTTAAACATTGGTGGTTCTTCCTTAAAGTCAATGGCCATTGCATACTTACTACGAAGGGCAAAAGCATCACCTTTAGGTGGATAGATCATGTTTGGTGGAGTTCCAGGAATAGCTTCAAGACGTTCGGAGCTATCTACATCAGGAATCGAGGATAATAGGGCCCATGTATATGGGTGACGAGGATCATAGAAGATGTCATGAGCGGTTCCAATTTCAACAATCTTACCAGCATACATAACGGCAACACGATCAGCCATGTTGGCAACGACCCCAAGGTCATGGGTGATAAACATAACTGTTAGGTCACGTTCTTTAGTCAAACGTTGGATAAGTTCAAGAATTTGTGCTTGAATTGTCACGTCTAGGGCTGTAGTTGGTTCATCACAAATGAGGACATCTGGATCTTGCGTTAGCGCAATAGCGATAACAATCCGCTGTCTCATACCACCACTAAATTCAAATGGATATTGTTTGTAACGGCGAGCTGGTTGCGGAATTCCAACTTCATCCATAACTTTTAAAGCCCGGCGTTTAGCTTCGGCCCGAGTAATACGTGTTTTATTAATATAGTCTTCTTTAACCGCTTTAATTTCTTCGTGAAGTTTAATTTTTTCTTCACCAACTGCAGTTTTTAAGCGCATTTTAAGAGGAGCTAGAGCGCTATCACGTTCCATTTTTAATGTATGACGATAGTTTCTAACTTCGACTTTAGCCTCTTTTTTACGAACATCAAGTTCTTTTTTGAAGGCCTTAATGTTTTCAGCAGTTTGTTCTTTAATATCTTTCATCATTGCACGACTATTAGCGCGAACATCCTTGAGGTCTTGCCGTAGACCAGCAATTCTTTGTGCTTTTTCTTGTGGCGAGATATCAAGCAGTTTAATATTTGCCCGTTCTTTTTTTAGTCTTCTTTTTGCAATGACAATGTCATCTTTTGCTTGGTCGACCGTCCGGTCTCTTAAAGCTTTTTCATTGTTGTATTTGACAAGTTTATCACTGATGAGATCTTGGTACATTTTTTTGAGATTGTCACTATTGATAATCATCGCTTCTGTGATTTGTTTGCCAACCTTCATAATTGGATTGAGTGAGGATAGTGGATCTTGGAAAATCATTCCAATTTTCTTACCGCGAATACGGTGGAATTCTTCTTCACTAACCTTTGTTAAATCTTCACCTTCATAGTGGATATGACCAGCATCAATGCGGCCATTACCAGGTAAAATACCCATGATAGTTTTAGCTGTGACTGATTTACCAGAACCAGATTCACCAACTATACATAAGACTTCACCTTTATAAAGTTCGAAGTTTACACCACGAACGGCTTTAACGCGGCCGTTATCGGTGTGGAAAGATATAGCTAAATCTTCAACTTTTAATATTAATTCTTTATTTGTGTCTGACATCTTATTCAACCCCCTTCAATGATGGATTAAAGGCATCACGGAGACCGTTACCAAAGAGGTTAAACGAAATCATCAGTAACGAGACAATAATGGCTGCGGAAACAATTAAGTAAGAGTCAGTATGGATATATCCTTGGACTTCACTCATTGCAACACCGAAGCTTGGTAGGCCTTGAAGACCTAAGTTTAAGTAGGAGATTGATGCTTCCGTAAAGATAATGCCAGGAATCATTAGGACACCACTAGTGATAAGTGGGCCAACTGAGTTTGGCAAGATGTGGCGGAAAATAATTCTTCCGTCGTTAGCACCAAGAGTTCTTGAGGCCAACACATATTCACGGCGTTTGTAGCGGTAGAATTGACTACGAGTACGAGCAGCAATACCAATCCACCCTGTTAGGATCATCGCCATAATAAAGACACCGAATGTATTACCTAGTGTCAAAATCGTTAGAGTAAAGACAACGATTGAAGGAACCCCACTTAATATTTCAGTGAAACGTTCCATCACAAGGTCAATTGTGCCTCCATAGTAGCCACTTATTGCGCCCCATACCATACCAATAATGATATTGATGATGGCAACAACAATTCCAAGAATGAGTGAAGTGCTAAGTCCGGAGAAGACAACTTTAAAGAAGTCATGTCCTCTTTGATTGCTGCCAAATAAGTAATAAGGAACAGAATCAAAACCATAATAGCGGTACATCAGCATTTCAACATCAAGGGAAATAATAATTTTCCCCAGAACATTTGTTTCAGTTTGGACAAATACGGCAGTAACTGGTGAATTATCTTTTAATACTTTAAATGAAGAAACACCTTCATCAAAGTCATATTCAACATAACCAGTATCGATATAATCGCGTTGAAATTCGGCTTGAGAAACATTAAGCATCCGTTTACCAAATGTTTTGGCGTATTCATCGTAGCGGAACCGACCTAATTGAACTTCGACATCCATGATTGTTTTGGCACCACTAAAGCGAGTGCCAAGGAAATTACTTGTTAAATTCCATCTACGAGGATTAATTGTTTTGTCACGGAGGAATAGTTCGTTTGCTTGAGTCCAGTTGATTCCACTGTCTTCAAAAGTGGTGTCAGCTGTATTAGTTAAGTTTGCAGTTACAAACGAATCAATATAAAGCGCTGGATATCGGCCTTCATTGACTGTATCAGCACTAGTTTTTAATACAACACGGAACCGTGTTTCAAATGAAGTTGTAATAACACCTAAGGGTCTATTACTTGATATTACATCACTAATATTATCTAAGGCGATGACACCAAAATCATCTGAAGTGTTTGCAAAATCTTTTAAGACAACAGGAGTATAATCTCCACTAATTGTGTACTTAACATCTAAATAAATGGCATAAGTTGGAAGTGTTTCTTCGCTTAGCGATCTTTCTTCAAATGTAATTGTTGCTTGATAATCATTTGTGGTATCAAAAGTTGCTGCGGGACTAACAAGTGCTGCATCAACATCACGTTTATCGGTTCTTAAAACAAGAACACCATTAGCGCCATAGTCATTCGCAGTTGAATAGTATGCAGTTGTTTGTTCGATGTCACTGACAATTGCGTCATCAAAGAAGATGACTTTACCAGTTGTCGTGTCTGGAGCTGGACGAGGATTTTCAGGATCTGAAACATCTAGTAAAATATTTGAGTATTCCTTTGTTCCATTTAATCCATTAACAGCATCAAAACCTGGCCATCTTGGTGGTAAGAACGAACCTTGTGGGAATGATTGATCAATATTTGATTGGCTGGCAATTGGCACAACAACGGCCATTAGGATCAAAATGCCAATAATAACACCAGCAGTAACAGAAGATTTATTTCTTCTAAAGCGTCTAAAAGCATCTTTAAAGAATGTGGTTGGTTTAGTTTCAAACTTTACATCATGGATTTTTTCATCCATTTGTACAAAGCGAAAATCAGCCTTTGAAACTTTGTTGGTTTCATCTTCAGGCATAATGTTGAAATCTTTTTTATCATTTTTCATATTATTTTCTCGCCCCCATTCTAATTCTTGGATCGACAATACCATAAGATAAGTCGACTAATAAAGTTGCAAATAACCCAATCATTGTATACACCGCCATGTCAACCATGACGACGTTATAGTCTTTTGCTTGAATTGATTCGATAAATAGACTACCAATTCCTGGAATACCATAAAGGTTTTCAAGAATCATTGAACCCGCTAGTAAACCAACGAATTCACCGATAATCATCGGGATAATTGGCACTAAAGAGTTACGAAGCGCATGACGAACAACAGCTTGTGTTTTTGTCAAACCCTTGGTTCTAGCAAGTAGCAAGAATTCACTTGACATGATTTCCGCCAACTCAGCACGAGTGTAGCGGGCGAAACCGGCAATTGAACCAAAGCTAAGACTAGCTACAGGTAAGATGAAACCTAGTGTTCGAACACTAAGTGGTGCATTATCGGATGGCCATTGGGTTGGGACCCAACCTAGTCCATAAGCAAAAATAATTAACAAGAATGTAATCATCACGAAGCTAGGAATCGAAATAAAAATCATGACTCCTGTCGAGATAATGTGATCAGCAACTTTGTTTTTCTTTAAAGCCGCGGTAATACCGAGGATAAAACCAAGTGGCACGGCAAAACTAACAGAAATTAAATTTAATCTTAATGAGTATGGAAGACGAGATAAAATAATTTCCATTGCTGAGGTGTTTAGACTTATTCTTGTTGATAGACCCCAGTTCCATTCAGTAAAAATTCCTCTAATCCAGCTTGAATATTGTGTTAAAACTGGATATTGGTTGAAACGGTAAACCGTCGAACCAATTTGTAGAGTAACTTCGGCGTTGACTGTTGGATCATAAACTCTGTACATATAACCAAGGCGAACTTGGTTGATATAAAATGGCAGACGAGTTTCCGCGGTTCCAGGTGGGTGGGCAAATGGAATCAATTTCATCAAAATGAATGTCAAAGACAAAATGACGAACGTGGTGATCAACATCAATACGAGACGTTTAAGTACGTATCTCCACATATATATTCTCCTTCTATTTTTAATATAAACATTGCCAGCTTTTTAGGGCTGGCAATGCTCTTTGCTTTTATATTTTATATAAATATATTATATAAAGCAACATTTTTAGTTGTTTGATTGGCGATTAAGCAGTTGGAATTGAGAACTCAAGCCATGCGTTTTGAGTACCAGATACTTTACCACCAATTACTGTGACGTAATACATTGTTAAGTCTAAGTATTCATCATCAGCAAGTCCAAGATCACCAGCAACATCAATTGTTACTGTCCATGTGCCATCTTCATTGAAGGTGATTGTCACGGATTCGTCATCTACTTCTAATTCAACGGGGTTTGCACCATCGTTATAGATTTCGAGGAAGACGAATTCAACTTGGACGTTTTCTGGATCACCAGCATAGTAGATACCAGTAGCAGTAATGGTGAATGCACCTGTACCATCAGCTGGGCTAGCGGTGACTGAGTCTAGTTTGAATAGAGTTGCAGCAGCACCATTTTCGACAACTGCTCCACCGATTGCGGCGCCTAATAAGGCATCGAATGACCAGTAGACATCATCATAGAAGATTTCAGTTGTTGGAGTATTGGTATCGACACCCCATGAGAGTGTGAAGCCACTACGGTTGTCACTACAAACAGTGTCCATGAAGGAGACTGGATCTAGTGTGTTACCACTAATTGAACCAAATGCTAAGTCGAAGTCGCCTTGCATTGGAGCATAGTAGGCATCCATCCAGTTGGCGGTTGCGTATGGATCGATGACAAGTTTGAATCCGTCAACTGCGTTATTAAACGCTTCTTCAAGTTGTTGCTTGACGATTTGACCTTCATCATTTACTTGGCTAACTGTTTGATAGATTAATTTTAGAGTAATTTCGGTAGGAGCAGCAGTTGTACCGCGGGTATATTTACCTTCAGCAACTAATGCGTCCATTGCATCATTGAAGAACATTTCAGAAGCACCGAGGTTGAAACCAAAGGTGTCAGGTGAACGATCAGCAAGAATAGCTTTACCTGTGTCAGAATCACGGAATGAAACACCGGCTTCTGGGTCGATCATGTAAGCATCACTTAAGAATGCTTGAGCTGGGTTACGACCATTATTAGCGGCTAAGGTTGCACGGTCAAGTGCGAAGTATAAGCCGTTTAAGAAGTCTTTATTGCTCATAACTGGTTTTAGATTCCAGAATGTTCCTGGTTCGTGTGGGTAGATTTCTCCATCAACACCGAATAATTCTTCCCAACGAGCTTGATCGGTAGCGTTGACTTGGAGTTTCCAAACGGTATCTCCTAAAGTTTTGCGTGTCCGTGGATCATTTTGATAAGACTTAAGTTGTGTTGGTGGAATACCAGCACTATCAAGTTTACCAGCAAGGAATTCTTGGAAAGCAACGTCTCTATTTTCAAGAATAGTATATTTGTAACCTTGGTGCGTTGCACGGTCGGCTTCAAAGAATGTAGGATTCTTTTTGAAGGCAAGTTGTTTAGCTTGTTGCCATTCTTCTAAGGTATACATACCTAGTGAGAGAATGGAGTTAATGTTAGGTTTACCGTATTCTTCAACACCACCAATTGCATCAATAAATGATTGTGGAACTGGTGAGAATAATGAACTTGATAGTCCATACATTGCGTAGAATGGAGTTTTTGGTGCGTTGAATTCAAATTCAATTGCGTTTTCTTCCTCGTTTAATTGAATGCCAACATCATCCCAACTTGGTTCATCGCCTGCTTGGATAGCGGCAAGATAATCTGCAACGCCGACAAATCCGGATGATTGACTACCTAGATCTGTAGCACGGAATAGTTGACCATCTAACATCGCCTTAAATGGGGTTAGGTAGTCAGCAAGTTCGACTTGGCGGCCTTTGAAGGCTGCAACAGCAGGAACAGTAGAGAGAGTATCGTAAACGACATCTTCATCGGTTCTCACTTTAACTCGCCATTTTGTTGCCATACCATTTTCATCAGCATTTAATGCGATTGGTCTTTCGGTAGTGGCTAGTGATGGATACCATTCGTATCCAGTTTTGTCATCATTGAATTGGGTGCTCCAATATGATGATGAGACCATGGCGTGTAAGTCAGCCGTAACTGAGTCTTGGCCATCCCAGTAATTGATTGTACCTGGATCTTTTTCTTGCCATGTGTGGTAGTACATTTGATACTTGGTTTCTGGTTCTTGAGCAGCGGTCATTGCGGTGTTAATTGTACCTTCTCCAACGCCGAAGCCATAACCTGGAACGTATGTATCGCTTGGTAATGTCAACCGTGTGTTGTACATGACGTTACCGGCGTTATCGGCAAACGGAATACCGCCCAGGAAGTTGTCAAGTACATAGCTTTCGAGTTCGCCAAGAATCTTTTCTTTTTCATCATAGCCAACTGCAGCATAGTTTTTGAGTCCTTGAGCCCATGGGGTATCATCAGTACTTGTTGGTTCTGTGGTACTTCCACTAGGTTCTT
>CAYZOC010000042.1:0-9036 GCA_964480275.1 uncultured Staphylococcaceae bacterium
AATTTATTGAAGGCTTTTCATCGAATTATGTAAGTGAAATTCCAAATGATGTAAGAGGAGTCGATATTCCCCATAACATCACAGAATTCCCCTTTAATAATTTTAGTGATATTCACCACCAAATCGTTGGTACATATTTTAAAAAATTCGATATCATTGACTACGATCCAGAAAGTTCTTACGTGCTAGCTTTTGATGGGGTGATGGTTTCGTGTAACGTCTTTATTAATGGCAAAGATCTTGGAGAATTTTCCCATGGTTACTTACCATTTGAAATAGATGTTTCTGACTACATCAAACCTCTTGCTAATCTACTAGTAGTCAAAGTTGATGGTCGCGAAGACAATAAAATCCCTCCATGGGGTAATGTCGTCGATTATCTTTCTTTTGCTGGAATTTATCGTGAAGTCGCGCTCAAAAGAGTTTTACCGCTTGACATTATTGATGCTCGGGTTGATGGAAAACTTGATGGTACCGTTGTTGTAAGACCCGAATTTATCAACAACAACAACTCCGCTTTTAGTGTTGAATATCAAGTATATGATGATAAAAACCAACTTGTTGCAAGCGCGAAATTTCCGCGTTTTAAAGTAGAAAACCATCATGTATGGTCACTTGAAAACCCCTATCTCTATCGACTTAAAATTGTAGTTACTAGTATTGATGATCATTATCAGTCAAGTCGCGAATTCACCCTTGCATTTCGCTCGATTGAAGTGAGAAACACTGGCTTTTATCTTAACAATCGTTATCTCAAACTAGTCGGATTAAACCGCCATGAAACATATCCTTTTATTGGTGGAGCGGCATCTAAATCTTTACAAGCAGATGATGTGAAAATTCTTAAACAACTCGGCTTGAATTACGTTCGCTGTTCACACTATCCGCCCTCACCTCATTTTCTTGATGCTTGTGATCGACTTGGATTACTAGTCGTCGATGAAGTCCCAGGCTGGCAACATATTGGCGATCGGGAGTGGCAAAAGGTCCATCTAGATAATATTAGTAGAATGATTAAGCGTGACTACAATCACCCAAGCATTTTTGCCTGGTCGATTCGTATCAATGAGTCAATGGATCATCATGAACTTTATACAAGAGGACAGGAACTTGCTAAGAGTCTTGATCAATATCGACCAACAACGGGAACGAGAAACATTAAAAATAGCAAAATAATTGAAGATATTTATTCTTATAATGATTTCTCTCATTTTGGCAAAAATAAAGGTTTGGAAGCCAAAAAACAAGTAACAAAAACTAGCAAGCCCTACATCGTATCAGAGTGTAATGGTCATATGTACCCGACAAAAGTATATGATAGCCCTCAACGGCAATTAGAATTTGCTCATCGCCATCTTGCGGTTTTAAATAGTGCTTTCAAAGATTTAGATATAATTGGAATATCCCCTTGGTGTATGCATGATTATTATACCCATAGTCAATTTGGGAGCGGTGATCATATTTGCTATCATGGAATTCTTGATATTTATCGTAATAAAAAACTTGTCGCTGATGTTTATTTATCCCAGCTAGTAAAAGAGGATATTCTAGCATCAAGTTTTTCGCTTAATAATGGTGACATCCCTGAAGCAAAGCTAATGCCGTTTTTTGTCTTTAGTAATGCTGAACAAGTTCATCTATTCCGCGGTGATGATCTGATAAAAAAATATCAACCTCGCCGTGATTTATATCGTTACTTAAAACACCCGCCCTTTGTTATTGATTATTTTATTCGTGAAAACTTCACGGAAAAATATGGGCGCTTTGGCCGAAATAGCAAAAAAAGACTCGGTAAAATTTTAAATTATGCCGCACTTAATGGGCTCAACCAGCTAAAAATATCTCACAAAATATCGCTTGGTTTCATTATGTTTAGATATCGCCTAAACTATCAAAACCTTGTTGAAATATGGGGTGATAATGTTTCAAGCTGGGGCAGTGATGGTGGTGTTTTTACCTTAAAAGCGTATAATAGAGAAGGTCAACTCATGAAGACTAGACAAATCGGACCAAGTAGCCACTATCAATATCAAGTAGATATCGACAAATCAACTTTAATTAATGGCGCAAGCTATGACACAGTTAAAGTGAACATTCTCGCTCTTGATAGTAATGATATGCGTAGCCCATATGACTTTAGTCCCGTTAAAATTAGCGTTGATGGTCCCATACGTATTTTAGGACCAGACGTGCAATCTCTTCATGGAGGAGCATTAAGTATTTATATCGCTTCCAAAAATATTCAAGGTAGCGCCCACTTAATGCTTACGATCAACGACAAAATATATAAATTTGACATCAAGGTCAAATAGAAAGGAGCATTATGGCAGAAAAAAGTCTTGCACTTCTAATTGATGCTGAAAATATTTCACCAGAGTATATGTCAATTATCCGCGACGAAGCGAATAAATATGGAAACTTATCATACAAGCGTATTTATGGCGATTGGTCGAGCCCAAATTTAACCAAATGGCGGAAAATATGTACAGAATATAATCTTGATCCAATTCAGCAATTTAATTATGTGTCAAATAAGTCCACAAGTGATTTTACACTTGTGATCGATGCGATGGATATTCTCTATCGGGGCAGTGTCCAAGGTTTTGTAATTGTAAGTAGTGATAGTGACTTTACGAAGTTAGTCTCGCGTTTACGTGAAAATAATATGTTTGTGATGGGCATGGGCGAATCAAAAACACCACTTTCACTGGTAAATTCCGTTGACTTATTTACTTACTTAGACAAAATCAAAAAGATTCGTGACACAAGTGAATCTAAACGTAAGAGTAAGGTTAAACCTGACAAAGAAATGACCGAAGGAATTATTCCCCTCGATGACTTGATTGAAGTTTTAACCAACATCGTTACCGAAAACGGAGATGAAGAAGGTTGGGCTTACTGGAGCAATACTAATAATACATTAGTGAGAAAATATCCAGGCTTTGATCCACGGAATTATGGTTTCAAAGGGAAAGCACTTCAATTTTTCCTCAAAAATGGTTTTGAAAAACGTAATGAAGGTTTAGATGTATTCATTCGTCCCGCAAAAGAATAAAAAAACCTAATACTATGTACTAGGTTTAATGGAAGGAATTGCAAAATTCCTTCTTTTTTATGCAATCTTTTTAAGGTCTTCAATACTTCGATGACCAATATTACCACTCTTTATATCTTCAACCATTGTCGCATAAGCTTTCTCGGTAATATGGAACTTCTTCTTGATCAAAATAAACGAGACGATAAATAAAGCAACAGGAATAACTGTCATCCCCACAAGTAGTGCTGATAACACCATTCGTAAGTCAGGTGCGCCAGCAATAATCACATTTGCCGCACTAATTACATCATCTTTATCCTCAATTCCATTGAGTCCTAACTCAAGGAAGACTTCTAAATCAGATATCTGTTCACTCAGGGCATAGACACCACCAAAAGTGAGAATCAAAAACACAATGAGAGTTTGTAAGCTGCTACTCATTTTCGCAGCAAACGGTCGTGCAGCAAAAATAACACTTTCTTTGCGCTCGCCTGTTGACCATTGATTGTATTCAATCGTATTTGTCACCATCACCAACAAGACCATATAAAATAGCCCTTGCGCGGCAAAAACAAAGATTCCAATCGCCGATAAAACAAGGATATTAAGTTGAGCGATAACACTAAATGCATGGAGCATTCCATAAGTAAAGATCACCATATAACCAATAATCATCGTTGTAAATGCGACATTGATAATTTGGCGACGAGTAAATTTTTCGGCAAGTTTGGAATAAAGAGCCTGTGGAACAATCGTTCCTAATGCATACGCCACGGTGAAAAGGAACATGTTTTCGCCCCCAAGCTTGTAGCCATAGGCAAAAATAAAATAATTTAACCCAAAGGCATTTAGGAGTGCACTTCCTAAGTAATAAAGGGTAATAACAAACATCATTACCCATAATTGTTTGTTGTTGTAAATTGTAAGAAACATCGTCTTAAGTGAAGTTTTTTCTTCGCTAAGGTCTTCTCTTTCGCGTTCTTTACAAGTAAAAACAAGTAAAAGTTGCGAGGCTAAAAACAAAGCGGCAATAATAATTGATGCCCAAAAGAAGACAATTGATGCTTGACCAGGATAAATCGTTGGTAGTAATCCACCGACAGCAAAGGCGCCAATACTAGCAGCAAGAGCGACGAATGTTGTTAGTTGATTACGGGTTTTTTCATCTTTACTAAGACTTGGGAGCATTGACCAATAGGCGATATCATTCATCGTAAAAGTAAGTTCCCAAATTAGATAGAAGACACCAAATAGTGCAACAAACCACCAGCCACCGGGACGAATAGTAAACATTAGGGCAAGGATAACCGAATTAGAAATCGCGCCAATTAAAATCCACGGTTTATATTTTCCCATTTTAAACCGGGCATTTTCAATAATTGAACCCATCATCGGATCATTGACACCATCCCAAATTCTTGTTGCAATCATAATAAGAGTAATTACGAGCATTTTAGCTTGATAACCACCCTCACTACCAAGTGTAAACTGGACATAAATCATTAAAAATAGCGAAACAAGTGTGTAAGCTGCGTCACGAGCAATACCTGAAAACGGATAAACATACTTGGTCAAGCGCGGGACTTTGTCACCAGTAAAAGTTTGTGTGTTCATATTATTTGATGTAAAAGAATTTTACCCCTTCTTTTTTAATACTATTTTATTTTAGCAAAATTTAACCAACAAAAGTGAGATAATTTATAAACAATCATCCTGATACATAAAATGAAAGAAATTATGTATAATAACGACATGGAAAAGACCCTAAGAATTACACTACTTATAAAAATGATTATTGGCTTCACGATTGCTTATCTACTGGGCCTAGCTTTTAGTCTCGAATATAGCTATACCGCCGGAGTAATCGCTGTTTTAAGTCTTGCCCTCACGAAGGAAGCGGTAATTGTCCAAGCATTAAAACGTTTTGGCGCCTCACTTATTGGCATTGGCCTCGGGGCACTAATCTTTTTCCTTTTGGGCTATGAAATATATAGCCTTGTGATTGTCGTGATCGTCTTGCTTAGCGTTTTATATTTACTAAAACTAGAGATTGGCATCGTTTTAGCCCTTGTCTTAATTTCACAAGAATATTTAGGTGGTAATGTTTCCTATTCACTCAATGCCCTATTTATTCTACTAGTGGGTGTAGGTGTGGCGATTATTCTTAATTTATATAGTCCAACACCCAAGAAAATTATCTATCGTAATGAATTAAAAATTGATCGGCAAATTAGTGATGTTTTTTCTTCACTATCCAAACAGGAAATAATTGATTTTACAAGTTTAAAATCATCAATCTTAAATGCAAAACATGATCTAGTTTTAGCAAAAGAAAACCGGAGTTTTGCTGATGTAGAAAAGCGAATTTCCTATATTGGAATGAGGGAAAATCAGACTCTCGTGCTTGAAAGAATTTCCCATATATTAGCAAATTTAAACAATACTCTACACAAGCAAAAAATCTGCGACTATCTTGGAGAATTTGTCAATAATATTGGGCGGATTGATTATGCAACAGGATTATTAGCAAAACTAGATGATCTTCACGATTACTTTGAACTTTTGCCCTTGCCAATCAGCCGTAAAGAGTTTGAACAACGAGCTGAACTATTTCACGTTCTTGGCGAGGTCAGAGCTTTTCTTGAAGCAAAAATTGATTATCATATCAAATACGATATCTAAAAAAGACCCGCCTGTTAGTTGGGTCTAACATTTGGGTCTCACGTCATTGTTATGTCGAGTTTATTTTTTTATTCGACTTTATAATCACGTATTATTTGGTCGACAACATAGTTTGGCACTTCTTGATAACTATCAAATTTACGATTAAAGAAACCACTACCTTGGGTCATGACCCTAAGTTTAATGGCATAGTCCGTAATTTCACTTTCAGGAACTAATGCCGTGATTTCGGTCATAGCAAAGCCTCTTTCATCCATATTAAGGATTCGTGCCCGCCGTTGATTTAAATCTTTCATGATACTACCAGTATAATCATTGGCCACTTGAACACTAATATGCATAATTGGTTCTAAAAGGGTTGGTTTACATTTATGATATGCTTCTTTAAATGCGAGAATGCCCGCCATTTTAAAGGCTTGTTCATTACTATCAACCGAGTGATATTTGCCATCAAAGAGTGTCGCCTTGACACCAATTACAGGGAAGCCCGCGAGTAAGCCTTTTTGTGTGGCCTCCATAAACCCTTTTTCGACTGCGGGATAGTAGTTACGAGGAACAGCACCACCGAATACTTCTTCGGTGAAAACATTTTCTTCACTACCACTTGGTGAGAATCTAATAACAGCAACACCATAGAAACCACTGCCGCCTGATTGTTTGACATAGCGACCTTCAGCTTCAGCAGTAGCCTTAATTGTTTCCCGATAATTGATTTTGGGGACAAATTGATCGACTTCAACGCCATAACTATTTTTGACACGCTCCAACACATAGTTTAGATGAGAGTCGCTAAGGCCACCAATTAATAATTCCTTAGTCTCCGCATTACGTTTCATTTCAAAGCAAGGATCTTCAACTGAGTATTTACTCAAGGCTTGACCTAATTTTTCTTCATCCTTGCTAGACTTTGCTACTATCGCACGATAATAAACGATTGTTGGATATTTTGGTAGCGGAAACTTTATTTGATTGGCCTTGGTGGAAAGTGTAAAGGTTGTACTAACATTTTCAAGTTTTGTCAGGGCCACAATATCCCCAGCTATCGCCCGGTCAATCGGACTTAGTTGACTGCCAAATATCATTGATATTTGACTTACTTTGAATGAGTCATTGTTGTTGAGACAATAAACTTCATCACCAACATTAAGAACACCAGAGTTAACTTTAATTAGATTTGTTACACCCTTATATTGATCAAAAGTCGTCTTAAAAACATAAGCCGAGAATGGTTGATCTTCTTGGGTTAGTACTTCAACCATTTTGCCGGTATTATCGAAAGCTTCATAAGCTTTAAGTTCTGTTGGATTAGGGAGATATTCAATCATCATCTGCAATAATGTTTCCATGCCAATATCTTTTTTCGCACTTCCAACAAGTACAGGCGCGATTTCACCACTAATAACAGCGGTATGAAGTCCATGACTAATTTCATCATGACTTAAGGCCTCACCCGCAAAGAATTTATCAAGGAGACTATCGTCAGTCAGCGCTACTTGTTCGGCTAACGTATTATGAAGTTCGAGGACAACTGGTTTCTTATCATCATAAATCTGATCTTCAACACATGTTGTTCCGTTATATTTACGGGCTTTGAGACTAACGACATCAATAAAGCCATCAAAGGCTTCTTGACGGCCAATTGGATAGACAAATGACACAGCTTTTTTGCCTAGAACAGCATTTATTTCTTCTAAAAGTGCCTCAAAGTCAATTTTTTCCTTATCCATTTTATTAATAAAGATAAATGTGGGAATCCCATGCTTTTTTAACATATTGAAGTGTTTAACGGTACCAACTTCAATCTTTTTAGTTGCATCTATTACTAGAACCGCGGCCTTGACAACATCGAGGACACCAATAATATCATGAACAAAGTCATCATTACCTGGCGCGTCTAGAAAATTTAGATGGTAGTCTTTATAATCAACACTTATCACTGAAAGACTACAGGAACTAAGGCGGTTCTTTTCTTCGACAAGTGTATCACTAATCGTGTTTTTACGTTCAACATCACCTTTAGGTTTGCCGGTCACAAGACTAGCAAGCGATTCAACAACAGTTGTCTTGCCACTGCCTTGGTGACCCAAAAATACAATATTTCGAATTTTATCAGTTGTATATGCCATAACTCTTACCTAGTCCAATCCCTTGAGTAGTTCAACAGCCTTAGCAAAAATCATTTCTTGGTCACAATTTGTTGTGTCAATGACATTTCGTGGTAAAACTTCTTTTTCATCACGGAGCTGATTAACATACTCACTAAATTCTTCTAAATTTTGCAGCGGATGAGTCAAATGGACTGGATGACGGTTTTGGTACATTTCACGATATAAAAAACGTTCGTATAACACATCAATGTCGCCTGTTAAATAGAGCAGGGTGACTTTATGATTTGCAAACGAACATTCTCTTTGAATCTTTTCGAGGTCATCTTGATGGAAGTTGGCCTCAAGGATGACACTTCCTTTGACTTTAGCAAAGCGTGACGCTAAGTGGACGAGGATATCCATCGCCCCACGTGAAACCCTTTTGTTCTTGTCAACTCCTTCGAATTCAATCTCTTCGCCCAGGATTTCTTTGAGCCGAGATTTTTGGAAATAGGGGATTTCAAAGTGTCGCGAAAGTCTCTTCGCGAGGGCCGATTTTCCGGCCGCTAAATCCCCGGATATGATAATAATTTTAGACATAAAAATCTTCCTTTCTGTTTTTATTTGTTATGTCGTATCGATGACTTAATTGTAACACATTATTTAAAGTAATAAAGGGATAAACGGCTGAAAATAGGGAGCAAATATCATTTTAATTATGTAAGTGTTTACATATTGAAAAAGCAGTCAAAAAAATATTCCTAAAATAATTCTTGGTTATAAAAGAATATTCCTTTGCAAAATCATCATTTATATTCTTTTATTTATTAAACCAATCAATCACCTTGAAATTAGGCTAACAAAGAAGCAACAAATTTTTGATTGACAGTTTAAGGGCGTATTTAATAATTTAATAAGGCATCAATTTCATAACTATAATCCGCACCTTTCGATAAGTACCATACTTTTATGGGTCTTATATCTAATTTCAAGGAGCAAAATATGAAATTTTCATTGACTAGGAAAGATAAACTACTAGCCGTTTTTAACGACAGTATATAATATTTTGTGTAAATGAAAAGGAAGTAAAAGAAAAGAGAATCTCGCCTCGTGTATAATTGAGTTTGAAGCAAACAATTGGAACACTAAATTATGGGAGTTTCTCCGGTTGCACTAATATAAATAATGTTAGCCTCCCTTCCAGTCTAGTAACTTTAGGTGAACGCGCCT
>CAYZOC010000043.1:0-8970 GCA_964480275.1 uncultured Staphylococcaceae bacterium
ATTGGTTTTACACTTATGTGATGGAAGACTACCAACCACGTTCATAAGGTTTTAGCATCTGATCACTAGCCGCTTCTTTCGCAATTCTTATAACAAAATAAGGATTGAGTAATAATTCACGACCCAAGAAAACAAAATCAACAAGATTTTTTGCTAAAATTTCTTCAATATATTCTTTTTCCTTAATAAATCCCCCGCCAATAACTTTAAAACCAGCTTTTTTGATTTTTTCAGCATAGGGGATTTGATAACCTCTATACACTTTTGGACGAACAGAAACAACGCCCCCAGCGGTAACATTGACGGCATCAATTTTATCTTTTATCAGGTTTAAAACCTCAATTGTTTGTTCGACTTCATGGCCACCAGGAGCAAATTCAACACTGGAAAGACGGACAACAAGTGGTCCTGACCAAACTTCACGAACAGCTTCAACAATTTCTACAAGAAATCTTGCACGATTAACAAGACTACCACCATATTCATCGGTCCGCATATTACAAAGGGGCGAAATAAATTGATTGATTAAATAGCCATGCGCTCCATGTAGTTCGATGAGGTCATAACCAGCCTTTTTTGCGCGCAGGGCTGCTAGGCGAAACGAAACAACAATTTCTTTTATTTCTGCGATACTTAACTCACTTGGTGTTGCGTACTGTTCACTATATGCGATTGGACTTGGGGCGACGATATTTTCGTCTTTAACACCACATTTACGACCAGCATGGGCGAGTTGAATGCCAATTGGTGCGCCCGCAAGGTGAACCTTTTCAACAAGTTGAGTTAAACCGCTGATATGTTGATCCTGCCAAATACCAAGATCGCGATCACTAATACGACCATTTTTTTTAACAGCTGTAGCTTCTTGAATAATAAGACTAACCCCTCCGTATGCTCGGGCCGTATAGTGAGAGTGATGAAAAGCTTGAACAAAGCCATCGTCGTCACTTTCATACATACACATTGGTGCCATTACAATACGATTCTTAAGTTTAAGTGTTCCAATATTTTCACTTGTAAATATTTTCATGATAAAACCTCAATTCCTCTACGATTATAACAAATAGAAAAAATTTTTACCTTTAATAAGAATAATTATTAAACAAAAAAACTCCTACTTAGGAGCTTCTTGTTTTAGCTAGGTTGACCTTATACAATTCTTCAACCGCAAAATGAATTTTTGTTACAAGATAGTCCTTATCATGAGAAAATATCCAATACGAATCATTACTTGTCGAAATGTCAAGCGCATCGCCTTTGCCATAATAGTTAAATTCTAGATGCGTACTCGTGTTTTCTAGAGGTGTTTTTCTTAGTAAAAATTCCTCACCATTCCACTTACCACTAATGGTAAAACCATCCATATTGTGAACAAGTTTTCCCCGACCAAAGCGGTAAAACCCTGTACTATTTGGATGAGTGTCAATGTCGACTTCTTTTTCAATGTGATAAGTTCCTGCTTCTACTTCTTTTCTCACTTCTTCTCGTTCCCACCGATACCAGTCAGGAATATGAGTGAATTCCGTTTGACCCTCAGTTGCTTTAAGACGGCCAAGTGTATCCATTTCATAAGTTTTTCCACAGCTTTCACAGCTAATTTTATGTAGATGAGATGTCATTTTTGCTTCAACTTTGCAAGCAGGGCATTTATAAAGGATTTTTTCAATTCCTTCGGCACGGTTTTTCTCTTTAATATGAATATTGTTATTTAGTTGCCATTGATAGTCATCATAAGTAAATGCCTGATCCACTCTTTGATTGATTTCTTCAACACTAAGTGTTTCTAAATCACTTGGAGTAAGAATTTGCGTCATATCTGCTGTTGTCTTTAGCTTACGTTTTTGTGTCAAATTCCAGTTGGGTTGCACAAGGTGATGACCATGAGAAATCAGGGTCACAACCGGAACTTTAAGCATTTTAAGCATCTTACCCATACTATCGGGAATATCTTCATTAATTCCTGTCAATGAATAACGGGCCTCTGGATAGATGATCATGATGGTCTTGTTGACAAATAAGCCATGTTTGATTTTCTTGAATAAACCTATATCATGGACAAACTTCCGTTTGCCAAAACAACCGACTTTACGCATGATCGCTTCGCGATTAATAAAACCATCAACGGCAACAATATAATTAGCGCGATGAGGAAATATTGCCTTAGTCGCCATCTTAAAATCAAAAAAGCAGTTATGATTTGCTAGTAAGATGTAGGGTGGTTTAAGTCCCTTCATGTTGACCTTTGTTATTTTGGCTCCATATTTAATTAGATCAGGAAGACTCAACAACCATGCCACAGGTGTCAAATAGAGTCTTTGTTTTTCTGGCATCGAAAATAAATCAAAGCGCGGCATCTTATCAACTTCACTTGGTAATTTATACACTATGTCTGAAATTTTCATAAATTTTATCCCTATTTTTATCTAGCACTTGCCATTTGTAATATATTATACACACTAATCGGTAAACAAAAATAGCGAATTAATTTTCAAGTTCTTAATCTTCACTAAACTCAGCAACTAAAATTTCCTTATCATCACTACTTTGTCTTAATAGTGATTTTGCACTTATATCAATCAAAAATGCACCAATAGGAGCGGTAACAACAATCGCTAATACCGCAAGCGAGAGGATAACTTGGCCACTAGGAAGGCCTAAACTTAGAGCAATCCCCCCAATTGAGGCTTGAACTGTGGCTTTTGGTAGATAAGAAATAATGATGAATAAACGCTCTTTGCTACTAAACTTTGTATGGAAAAGACTGCAGACAACCCCTAGTGATCGAAATAATAATCCGCCGAATAAAACGAGGAGTCCTAAGGGAGCAACCGCTAGAGCATAAGTAAAGTCAAGTGAGGCCCCAACAAGAACAAAAAGAATAATTTCAAAAACCCGCCAAAGTCCCTGATATCCACTGCTCAGCTGGGATGCGACTTGTTTGTTAGTAAATAAAATAACAATACTAGCAACTAGAACACCTAGTAGTGAAGAAACACTAATAATTGGCTTGAGAACTTGCTCGAGTCCAACAAGTAAAAATGATAAAGACAAGAAAATAACAACATTAACGGCCAAGTTTAACTTGAACTTCTTAACAAAAAGAGAAAACACTAGTCCGACAATCACCCCACAAATTATTCCCAAAACGATTGATAAAGGAACGAATAAAAGTTGACTGACCTCTAACGTGTTAGTTTCAACTAGTCCAAGAAAAGCATAGAAAAGTACAATTACAAATATATCATCGACACTTGCACCAGCTAAAACCAATTTTGGCACTTCCCGCTCTTTTCCATAACCCTGCTTGATCAAGTCGATCATTCTAGGCGAAACCACGGCCGGCGATACAGCAGCAAGAACCGAACCTAAAAGTAAGCCTTCTAGTAGTGTCAGATCAAGTAGATAATGAGCCAAGACAGTGACTGCTAATATTTCAAGACTAGCGGGAATAAAGCTCATTAATAAGGCTGGTCGCCCTACCTTTTTTAACGCCGCTAAATCAAGACTTAATCCCGATCTAGTTAAAATTATCACCAGGGCAATTTGTCGTAGTTCACTAGATATATTTAAAACACTAGGAGCGATAAGATTGAGCGCATAGGGACCAATAATTAGGCCAACAACAATCATCATCACAAGACTAGGAATTCTAATTTTAGTGGCAAGATATCCACCTAGTAATCCAAGTAGGAGTATGAGGGCTAAACTTAAGAGCATATTTTCTTCCTTTACAATAAAAATAGAGCCGTGCATCTACTAAAAATAGTAGACGTCATCAGCTCTAAAGCGGTTTAAGTGTTGTGCACCTGGGAAGGACATCATTTCCCATGAGAATAAGTTAGCACCTTAGGGCAAACTTGTAAATAGCCTAATTAAAAAGTTCAATGATTTCTTTAATAATAAAATATAGACTTGTTCCTATCGCCGATAATCCTATTAGTGAGACAAGAATGATGATTATTACCTTTTCTTTGTTGATTTTTTTCATGTGTTTATTGTAGCAATAATAGTCATGTTTAGCACTCAGTTTTGATGTTTTGCTTGGCGATAGGCAATAAACGCTTCGACGTCATTAAAGCTTTGCGCCCCATTATATACCTCATAAGCGTGAGAATGTAGACCAATCAGTCCAAAAGTTTTGGTCTTTAAATGATAAAGATCAACAGCAAAACTATGATGCTTATCATCAACTTCAAGTTTGTAAGTGTTTTTTACACCTTCACTAGCTAGATAATCAAACAACTTCCTCATATCTGCTTTGCAATGAGTAAGGACGATGTCAACCCTCACTAATTCTTTGTTCTTTTTGGGTGGATGTTCACCAAACGGAAATACCATATATTTATTCCTCCTTATGGTAGTTTCCATAAAGAGAGGAGAATAAAAAAACTCCCATCATTATGATAGGAGTCGATCTACGAGGAGTAGAATTATCCCATCATTCAAGTTTTAGCACCGTTCCAAATGGATGGTTGCTGACGGCTTTGAGCTTGTCTCTAACCGTTCTCTTTATGGTGATTTTAGATTACAATAATAATTACATAAATTCAAGTAACATAAGTTAAATGATTATAATAATTATTCTATTTTAAAGTCATAGTGTAAATACTCGGGGATTTTTTGATCAAGAACTATATCCACCAGTAATGTTTTTTTGCTGTTTGTTGATGGTCGAACATTAGAAAAAGTTCCACGACCAATATAAATGTAAGGTAATCTTAATCCATCTTCATTTATTGTCTTCCTGATAAAAAGATGGGCTGTCTTCGTAGCAATAACCTTCTTTCCAATAGTGTTTGTCATTGTGCAATTAGTTTCACTTTCCCACTGAAAAATCTCATCACTAAGAAATTTATCTTTATAGTTGAGGTGATGGTCGTCATCAAGATCTTTTTTTAGACCCGCTAAAATATATGTCGTGCCATCATTTTCAAATTTCGTCCCTTTCATATACCTTAGACTATTTTGAAGTGTCATTAACATAAACTGTTCGGTCGTGTAATTATGAAAAAGTGCAAGCCCAATTTTACTATTTCCGAATTCAGTTAGGTATCTATCTAAGCCATAATCAAGTAGGTCCAGTAAAAATGTTTTGAACCCGCTTGTTTTAACAGCAAAATTGAGTCGTATAGCATCATCTTTCTGGGTGATTAGTGGCGACAATAAACTCTGTTCATTTTCAGAGTTAAATTTATTTTGCAAATATTGAAGACTATGTTCGAAATGTTTTTGCTCTAGTGGCCAGTGGGTAGTAATTTCTTGCACTAATTGTTTGTTCGTTAATTCTTTTTCTTCGACCAGCGTCTTGATAATCGCAAATTCATATGGTCTTACAAGTGGAAGCATCGAAGATAGACGACCTAAAATATCCAGTTCTTCTTGATCTAGATCAGGTAGTGTGTTTTCAAAAAGTTGTAAGAATGAATAATATCCATACTTGTTTTTACCAAGATTTGTTTTGATAAAACGGAGTAAATCCGGCGCATATTCATTATTTATGTAATCGCTGTGTTTCACATATCCCTGTGTACCAATAATCTTTTTAAAATTCAAGTAGTCTTGTTTAAGAAACTCAAAACGATTAAAGTTCGTCCGTTCGACATAATTAAGAATTTCTTCCTTGCTATAAGGATCAAGATTAATCTCGATTGGTAGGTTTAGTGATTTAAAATCATCTTTTATATAGTCAAGTAGTAACTGTTTTTCCACGATTGAACTCTTGGATAATGTGCCTAGAGCGAGGGCAATTTGGACACTTCGTTCATATGAATTACCAATAAAGTCTAAAACAGTCAAATGTGTTTTATTCTTAAATTTACGTAAACCTCGACCAAGTTGTTGAATAAAAATTGTTGAGGATTCAGTTGGTCGTAAAAATACGACCATGTTTACAGCCGGAAGATCGACACCTTCATTGAGTAGATCAACCGAAAAAAGTAATTCCAAAGGTTGATTATCATTTTGTAAGTTAGTAAAAGCAATATTTCTTTCGTTGATATTGTTTGTCCCAACTAAATAGGTTGTGCTATAGCCAATATTTTCAAATCCGAGGGCCATTTGTTCGGCATGTTCAACCGAGCGACAAAAAACTAAAGCTTTAAGTTTGTCTTTTGGCCGGTGATTTTCAATGTGTTTGGCAATAAAATGACAGTGATGTTCAGAGGTCATTTCTCTTAAAAGCTCAAGATTGTTCTTGCCATAATCAACCATTTCATCCCGTATCCCAAAATATTTAAATGGGACAATTAAATCATTTTCAAGAGCTTCGCGTAAACGTAATTCATAGGGAACGTTTTTATCAAAAAGGGCAAATACGTCTTGATTATCCATTCTTTCGGGAGTTGCAGTTAAACCTAAATAAAAATTAGGTGTAAAGTAATTAATGATTTTTTGATATGTTTTGCTGGTCGCGTGATGGCATTCATCAAGTATTATGTAATCGAATTTATTGGGTGGAAATTTATCTAAGTTAGCGCTGACCATAATGTTGGTAGCAAATATAAAGTCGGCGTTAAGATCCTTATGATTACCTGTGTAGAGACCATAAGTTCGACTGTTCCCAAACACTTTTTTAAAAGTTGTGAGCGCGTCTTTTAAAATTGTTTCGCGATGAACAACAAAAAGTAGCTTTTCCGCCCCAAAATTTCTGGCATCAAAGGCGGATAAAAATGTTTTGCCAGACCCAGTTGCGGAAACAATTAAAGCTTTTTTAACTCCTAATCCACGATTCCTTGCAAGTTCTTTGAGTGCTTTTTTTTGCATAAAATTCGGTTCAATTTTATTAAACTTAACAAAATAATCCATATCCCATTGTTCATAAGAATATTCTAAGGAAAGGGCGTAATCATCAATTAATTTCTTTGTTAAAAGTCTAGAGTTAGTCCACAAATAGTTGTAATCATTTTTTATTTCTTCGACAAATTTATCATCATGTTTAGTTGATATCCTAGCATTCCATTCAATATTTCTTAATAGGGCAAAACTAGTAATATTAGATGATCCAATCAGTGTATGAACTTCATCTTTATTTGTAAAAATATAGCCCTTTGTATGAAAACCACGGTCACCAAGAGGGACAGTATCAACATGACATGAAAAGTTTGGATAGACTTCTTGCCATGATAAAAACTTTTCTAGTGAAACCACATCTGTGAAATTTTGATATGTTGATGTAATAATCTTAGCACTGACCCCTCGTTCAAGAGCGTCAATAATTTGTTTTTCAAATAAAACGAGGCCCGCATGTTTGATAAAACTTACAGAAAAAATAAACTCCTCACAAGTAGCAAGTTCTTCTTTAAGAAGATTAAGAAAATTATGATTTTTGTTTGTCAGTAATTGTGCCATTTTATTTAACTATTTTGATTATAGCAGCTCAAGATAGTTTTTTACAGAGTTGTTAAAAACTAAGAAAATATTATTTTCTCACTAATAACAATGTTAAATTCATCTATTTCTACTTGATAATAGAAGGGATCGATAGCTAGGACTTTATGATAGTCCCCAATTGCATAAAAATGTAATTGTCCGTTTATTTCATCAGCGACTCCAAGTAGTGCTTGTACTTCTAGCAAACTATCCCCGACTATATTGTGAGTTTCACGAAAAGAATCAATCAATTTTCCTCGTAAATTATCATCAGCACTTTCCCACTTACTAACCGTAAAAGTAAAGTGTTGACGATACGTCATCCAATCAACAAGTCGATAGGAAATAAAACTAGTAATAATTAAACTACTTATCCCTAGATTTATGAGAATGAAATTTTTATTTTTTTTGTTTTGTTTTAGGTAACTGACAATCGCTAAGGCAAGAAAAGTAGCGATTATAATAAGTGTAGGAATAAGAGCGGAAAACATAAAAATTATGGCAATGTCGTTATACCATCTTAAGCGATGAAGAAAATATCCTAACAGGCTAAGATAAATGATCGATAATACATAAACAATGCTCAAAAAGATTTGATGTTTTTTCATATTTAAATTATACATAAAAGTAACTGTAAATGTTTATTTTTATTGATTTTTATGAGTTATTAGTGAATATAGATTTTTTTAGAATCCAACAATTTGATTAGCAAAAGCTTGCCAGTTTTCATTTGTCTTATAACTATTTACCGCTGCAGTTGGGACTTTAAATACTAGATTACTACTCGCGTTTTCAAAACTACTTGGATATATAAGTGGAGGGTTACCACTATTAATCACTACTTCCGTCAGTGTTGGAATATCCGCAAAGGCCCGAGCACCAATCTCGTTGATAACACTTGGCAAAGTTATTTTTGCTAGTTTAGTGTTTTCAAAAGCATTAGTGCCTATATACGTCAATGAACTAGAGAAAGTCACACTACTTAAATTAAGCGCGCCACTAAAAGCATCACCATCGATTGTCGTTAGACTATTTGGTAAAACAATGGATGTTAAAGCAGTAGCGTTTTTAAATGCAGCAAATCTAATTGCGGTGATTGTCGAGGGAAGGCTTACAAGGGTAATTGAACCATTTTCATAAAATAATTCTCTTCCAACCTCAACTACTGGCAGTCCTTGATATGAGGCAGGAACTGCAACTTGTGAGGCGTTCCCCCCATAAGAAGTTACAATATAACCATTAGATTCACTATTTATTTGAAAGTTAAATCCGGGCGTACCTTCAATCCATTTGGCATAGATTGTGATTGGGGCAGTCACTCGGTAAGGGAAATTAACAACACTAGTAAAATTAGCGCCAAAATACCACCCTTCGAGGACTAAAGGGTCATTTGTTATTGACGGTGGAAAGTTTAATAAACTTGTTTCAATTGGTGCTAGACTAGTCGGCGCGTTCGTGACAAAACTAACAAGATATGCTTGATAACTAGTCACAGATATCAAAGAATCATCCTCACTAGTACTAACAATAGTTGAAGTAGATTCCTCGCTTATAATCGTTATATTGATATGGGCGTTGATGCCTTTAGAGTTGATACTGTTA
>CAYZOC010000044.1:0-8876 GCA_964480275.1 uncultured Staphylococcaceae bacterium
CGAAAACATGGTGGGAAATTCCCATCACACCATTACGAGTATAGTTTTGTATGTAAACATATTCTGCCATCGCAATCACCTCACCTTTTTATTATAAATAAAACCCTCGTTAATAGCAAACATTTACCTTCAATTATAAAAAGATGTAAGCAAACGTAAAACTACCACTAAATAAATACTAATTTTTGCCTAAAATCGCTAATACCATCGATTTTAAACCTTCAGGTGTGAAATTTAGATACTCAGCTATATCTTCACCCTTAGCACTATAACCAAAGCTATCAACACTCATGTGATGGCCAGCAAATTTTGCCCATCCAAAGCTTGTTAACATTTCAACACTAATACGGCGATTGATATCATTACCAAGTACTTCTTGTTGATAAGCTTGATCTTGATTGGCAAAAACATCAAAGGATGGCATTGAAACAATTCGCACATCTACTCCTTTTTGCTTTAATAAGCTCTTAGCAGCAACGGCAAGACTCACTTCACTACCAGTAGCAATGATTGTAAAATCAAGTTGTTTTTCTTCTTTGGCAAGAATATAAGCACCACGAGCAAAGTCTTCAACTGCTTCTTGGTGATCAAGCAATGGGAGATTTTGTCTACTAAGGACAAGAACATTTGGAGTCTTTGTCGATTTCAGAGCCTCGATCCAACTTAAATATGTCTCATGTGCATCACAAGGGCGCCAGACGTTGACATTTGGCATCGCTCTTAACATCGCCAAATGCTCAATCGGTTGATGGGTAGGACCATCCTCTCCGAGAGCCACGCTATCATGTGAAAATACATAAATAGCTGGTAAATGTGAGAGGGCAGACAATCTAATTGCATTTTTCATATAGTCACTAAATACTAGGAAAGTACCTACATATGGACGTAATCCACCATGAAGAAGCATACCATTACCAATTGCCGCCATCGCAAACTCGCGAATACCAAAATTCATATTACGACCATCACGACTATCAGGTCCAAATACTTTTTCACCTTTTATCACCGTGTTGACACTACTTGCAACATCAGCACTACCGCCCATTAACGTTGGCACAAGTTTTGCGAGTTCGTTGAGTGTGCTACCACTTGATTTTCTTGTCGCTTCATTAAGTCCGGTCGCAAAATTAGGCATCTTTAAATCTTTAATGTATCTTTCAGTCTCATTACTAATTTGCGCACTTACACTTGTAAACAAGACATTATCTTCTTGCTTTAATTGTTCAAGTTTTTGTGTCCATTTAGCAAAGGCTTCAATACCACGCTTTCTAAATGTGTTAGTGAAAGTATCATAGACTGGAGAAGGAATATCCCAAGCTAAATTTGTATAGCCATAGCTTAATTTAGTTAAGGCACCATCTTCTTCACCTAATGGGGATCCATGAACCTTACTAGTTGCTTGGTTCTTACTTCCTTGACCAATGATAGTTTTAACGATAATTAGGACTGGTTTATCCTTACTTGTTTTGGCCTTAACGATTGCTTTATCGATTGCATCAATATCGTTACCATCTTCAACCTTAAGAACATCCCAGTTACTAGCGATAAATCTTTTTTCGACATCCTCATTAAAAGAATCGCTAAGCGGACCATCAAGTGTCACTGCGTTACTATCATAAAAGAGGATTAACTTATTGAGTTTTTGATGACCAGCAAAAGATATTGCCTCTTGGCTGATTCCTTCTTGTAAGCATCCATCACCTACAAGTGAATAAGTATAATGGTCAATATAATCAGGGTATTTATTATTTAAGTGTGCTTCGGCTACAGCAATACCAACAGCTTGTGCCAAGCCTTGACCAAGCGGACCTGTTGTTGCATCAACACCATCTGTCATCCCAAATTCTGGATGGCCTGGGGTGTTTGAATGTAGTTGACGGAAACTTTTTAAATTATCAAGCGTCACGTTATAGCCAGCAAAATGTAGCGTTGTATAAAGTAGCATACTTGCATGACCAGCACTTAAAACAAAGCGATCGCGATTAATCCAAGTTGGGTTAGTAGGATCGCTAACCAAATGTTTTGTATAAAGTGTGTAGAGTAAGGGGGCACTGCCGATTGCCATGCCTGGATGGCCACTTTTGGCCTTGTTTGTTCCATCAATGACGGTAGCGCGAATTGCAGAAATGTTTAGTTGGTGATTATTCATTGTTGTCTCCTTTAGTAATTTTAATGTGTAATTCATCAAGTTGTTGGGGGCTGACTGTATTTGGTTCTTCACTCATTAGGCTCACACCTGATAGATTTTTAGGGAAGGCAATAACATCGCGAATGTTATCTGTTCCACTTAAAATCATTGTTAGACGGTCAAGTCCAAAGGCAATTCCTCCATGTGGAGGTGTACCATATTCAAGTGCTTCAATAAAGAAGCCAAACTTTGCTTTTATCTCATCTTCACTCATGCCCAAAAGAGCAAAAATCTTGTGTTGAAGCTCCTGATCATAAATTCTCATTGAACCTCCACCAGCTTCATAGCCATTAATAACAATGTCATAGGCTTGCGATAACACTTGGCCGGGATTAGTGTCTAATAGTTCAAGATGTTCAACAAGTGGCATCGTAAATGGATGATGCTCACTAACATAGCGATTATTATCTTTATCATAACTGAAAAGAGGGAATTTTTCGACCCAGAGAACTTCATAACGATTATTATCGATTAGATTAAATCGTTTAGCCATATTTACTCGTAGAGAGCCTAAAAGTGAAAGAACACGGTTCTTATCATCACCAAAAGCGATAATAACGAGATCATTAATCTTTAGATCAAGTAACTTTACAATATCTTGTTTTTGTTGATCATCTAGTTTGGATGAGAGCGAACCTAGAAGCCCCTCAGCAGTGTATTTTAAATTGGCGACACTATTCATGCCAAATTTTTTCGCCTCAAGATTAAGCTCATCTAATTGTTTACGACTTAATTTATCGGAAGCATTAGGAACGATAATGGCCCGGACAAATTGTGAGCGAACAAATAATTCAACCTTTTGATGAAGAAAATCCAAATTTTGAATATTCAGTTCAAAACGCGTATCCGGCTTATCACTTCCATATTTTTCCATCGCCGCTTGATAAGTCAAACGTGTAAGTGGAAGTTTTAAATCATAGTCCACAACTTCTTTAAAAACCTTCGCTAGCAGTTGCTCCATCATTGTAATAAATTCATCATATGATAAAAAACTTGATTCAATATCGATTTGCGTAAAGTCCGGTTGTCGATCTGAGCGTAAATCTTCATCACGAAAACAGCGGGCAATCTGGTAATAGCGCTCTAAACCGGCAACCATTAATAGTTGTTTATAAATTTGTGGTGATTGCGGGAGCGCATAAAAACTGCCGGGATGTAATCTAGACGGTACTAGATAGTCACGAGCCCCACCAGGAGTGGATTTTGTGAGGATTGGCGTTTCAATTTCTAAAAATTCATTATTGTCAAGAAATTCACGAGCAGACCGCGCTATTTTAGCGCGAATAATTAGTTTTTCTTGCATCTTGTTTCTTCGTAAGTCAAGATAGCGATACTTTAAACGTGTATCTTCAAGTGCATCAGTCGTGTCGGCAATAATAATTGGTGGATTTTTGGCCTTATTAATAACTTCGATACTTTCAACAACGATTTCGACAGCACCAGTTTTTAAATTTGCATTAGCGACATCTTTTTTGGCAACTGTCCCTTTTAGCGCTACAACGTATTCATTTCGTAAGTCAGGGACAGATATTTCATCAGTTTTTACTGTCGCTTGAACAATCCCTGTCCGATCGCGCAAATCAATAAAAAGTAGCGAACCTAAATTCCTTTTTTTGGCTACCCATCCCACTAATTCAACAGACTTGCCAACATCTTGTAGACCTAAACTACCATTATTCCTAGTCCTATACATGATTAATCCTCATCGTGGTGACCACAGCCACAAGCTCCACCACTACTTCCATTTCCACAGCCACATGATGATTTCTCTACATGATCATGATGATGACCACAGCCACATTCACCATCAACTAATACATCATGACCACAGGCACAGTATTCGACTTCTTTGTCTTTACAATTACAGTCGTCACCACACTCACAGTCATCTTTATCTTCGCAATCGCATTCTTCACCATTTTCACATTTGCATGTATGTTTTTCATCTTTACAATTACAGTCGTCACCACACTCACAGTCATCTTTATCTTCGCAATCGCATTCTTCACCATTTTCACATTTGCATGTATGTTTTTCATCTTTACAATTACAGTCGTCACCACACTCACAGTCATGATCATCTTCGCAATCACAGTCCTCACCACAGTCACATTCGTGATCATGATGGTGATGATGATGTGTTTCTTCAAACAAAGCAACAAGGTGATTAACAGCGTCAGCATAACTAACCGTAACTTGTTCTTGACTTGCTAAGTTTTTAACTTGGATAATTTCTTGCTTTACTTCTTCCTCACCAATAATAACCGCAAATTTTGCGTGGGCTCTTTCAGCCTTCTTAAATAGGGTTTTAAGTGATTTATCTTCATAGTTGAGTATTACTCTCAGTCCCATTGTTCTTAAGGCTTCACCTAAATCTATCGCATCATCTCGCGCCTCTATACCAATACTCATGATATGAACATCATCACTGACTAATTTATCCTCAAGCATATTTTCATCACGCATAACTGAATATAGTCTTTCAATGCCAAAAGCAAAGCCAATACCTTCAAGATTTGGACCATCTAGTTCTTTGACGAGACGGTCATAATGACCTCCACCACCAAGTGCTCCATAATCTTTACCTTCACTTGTAACATAGCTAAATTCAAAAATTACACCACTATAGTAATCTAGACCTCTAACAAGGTGATCATCTATTTGATAGGGGATTTCAAAAACATCAAGTTTTTCCAGCACTATGTCAAATTCCTTTTTAGCTTTATCGCTAAGAAATTGATTCATTATTGGTGCATCTTGAGCGATTTCTTGATCAAAAGGCACTTTACAATCTAAAATTCTTAAAGGATTCGTTGTATAACGATTTTTACAGTCACTACACATGCCACTAATTTTGTCTTTAAAGTAAGTTTGTAGGGCACTCTTATAGTTAGAACGACTCATATAGTCACCTAACGAATTAATTTTTAGTGTGACATTTTCAAAGCCTAAATTGCGGAGTATCTCTATGCCCATAATGATGACTTCAATATCTTCATAAATTGAGCTAACACCAATTGATTCTACACCGAATTGATGAAATTGACGAAAGCGCCCTAACTGTGGCCGTTCATAGCGAAACATTGGCCCATTATAGTAATATTTAAGCGGTAGATCAGCTTGCGCATGTAACTTATTTGAAATAATACTTCTTACAATTCCCGCTGTTCCTTCTGGACGAAGGGTTATCGAACGTTTTCCCTTGTCTAGGAATGTGTACATTTCCTTGTTTACGATGTCACTACTAGCGCCAACACCGCGATTAAAAAGATCGGTCGACTCAAAAATTGGGGTTCTTAATGGATCAAACCCATATACTGTTGCGACATTCGCGCAAACTTCTTCGATTAAATCATAACCACGAGCTTCATTAGCAATGATGTCATGGGTTCCTTTCGGAATACTTATCGCCATATATTTTCCTCCTTGAAAAATAAAAAAGTGATACAAAGGACGACTTACTAGCCGCGGTACCACCTTAATTCGTTTATATAACGCACTTTAGCTTTAACGCAGCTTACGAGAGCTTTAACTCTTGCCTCCATAATGTCTTATAATTGTCTCATACTGGTTTTTCCATCACCCAAACCATTTCTATAGATAGAAAACAATTTTTGTTTATTTCTTTGGCTCTTTAATTATATTCTATAATTAGTAGCATAGTCAATTAATAGCAAATTAAAGTAATTATTGATAACTAATTAACCAGCTATTATATTTGTAAATACTTTAAAAGTAACATAAAACTACTAAATATCAACTATTAATATAATGAACGGTCGATTTTATAAACGGAATCGACATTTTGGATGTAATTATAAATTGATGAGAGATCATCGCCGTGCTTGACAAGCACTGTAACAAAAATACTACTTGTTTTACTGGTTGGGTGATATGTCGCTTTAATTTTTGATACTTGCACTTTGGCTTGTGATAAAGAATTCATGACATCAATTAATAGGTTTGGCCGATCAAAACACTTGATTGTCAGATCAACAGGATAGCTTGTATCTTTTGCATTTTCATTCCAATAGACAGATATTAACCGTTCGGTTACATTTGTAACATTAGGACAATTGACACGGTGAACGGTGATTCCTTTTCCCTTAGTAATATAACCAACTATTTCATCACCTGGAACCGGAGTGCAACAATTTCCAAGAGTAACAGCGACTTTACCAGCACCTGGAACAATGATTGGATTTTTTAAATCTTCAAGCTTCTTAGGCTTAAAAATCTTCATCGAATCTTGTTTACGACTAACTTTTAAATAATCTAAAATCATCCCTGGTGTAAGATTACGGCTATTTATTAGTAGATACATCTCATCGAGACTATCAACATTAAAATGTTTTAACATCGTCGGATTGTTAATGATTTTTTCATTCATCTCATTTTCACTATATCCACGATCTTTAAAAGCATCTAACAGTGATACACGACCCTTTAAAATATCATCACCCCGTGTCAAATCTGCATTTTTACGTGTTAAAAACTTACGGATATGTGATTTTGCACTATTGGTGACAACTAGATTAAGCCAGCCTTCATTTGGACCTGGTGCTGATTTACTTGTTCTTATTTCAACAATGTCACCAGTGTTAAGTTTAGTATTAAGCGAGACAAGTTGGTTGTTGACTAGCGCGCCGATTGCACTGTCCCCGACTTTAGTGTGAATCTTATAGGCAAAGTCTAGAGGAGTTGCCCCAGCAGGTAATTCAACGACATTACCTTTGGGAGTAAACACATACACACTTGTCTCGAAAATTTCTTTTGTCAGTGTGTCGACATATTCTTTGGCATCGCTACCAAAATCACGACTAACTCCAACAAAATCACGGAACCAGTGCAATTTTTCTTCGATTTCACGTTGTTCTTTTTCAGGACTGTAGTTAGTCCCTTCTTTGTAGCGCCAGTGAGCAGCAACCCCACTCTCAGCAATTTCATCCATTTCCTTAGTTCTAATCTGCACTTCAAGCGCATTACCATCACCAGAAAAAATTGTTGTATGAAGAGATTGATACATGTTCGACTTTGGCATTGCAATGTAATCCTTGAAGCGACCGTTTACAGGGCGATAGGTCGCATGGATGATACCAAGAATTTCATAACAGTTGAGTTCGCTCTTAGTAATGATTCTCAAGGCCATTAAGTCATAGATATGCTCAAATTCATAATTTTTTTGAACCATCTTCTTATATATTGAATAAATTGATTTAACGCGAAAAGTCATCTCAAACGGAATGTTATTTTTAAAAACGATATCAGCAATACGTTTGCTAACATCCATAAGTGAACGTTGGATATTGCCTGATTTCTGTGTAAGTAATTCTTGTATTTGGAAGTAAGCATCAGCATCGATATATTTAAGTGCTAAATCTTGCATTTCACTTTTGATTTTATTGATACCTAAGCGGCCGGCAATAGGCGCATAAACTTCCATGGTCTCATGAGCGATAACTTGTTGGCGTTCCGGTGCAAGGTAGTCAAGAGTACGCATATTATGAAGGCGGTCTGCAAGTTTAATGATGATTACACGAATATCTTTCGCCATTCCTAAAAATATTTTACGGTGATCTTCATAAACAAAACTACTATCATCGCCCCGACGCGATAGTTTTAGACGTTGGATTTTTGTCACACTATCGACAATACTTGCGATATCTTTGCCCCAATTTCGTTCGATTTCTTCAATTGGTACATCAGTATCTTCAACAACATCATGAAGGAAACCCGCAATAATAGTGGCCGGACCTGCTTGAAGTTCCGCTAGAATATAGGCAACCTCAATAAGATGATGAATATATGGTTCACCACTTTTACGTTTTTGCCCCTCATGTTTTGCTTTTACAAAAGTGTATGCACTTTTAATTGCTTCACGATCGTCACTATTTTTAATATAAACAAAAAACTTCTCTTGAAGTTCTTCAAAAGAATGTAGCTTTATTTTTTCTTGTTCCCTTTTTACTCTATCATCCATAATCTTATCTGTTAGTTATTATATCATTTAATGTTCTATTTAATCTATAAAAAAGGCTATGTCATCCATAGCCTTCAACTTTTTTGTCACTTATTATTGTTCAATCCGAAACTTTAAATACTAATTAAGATTTAGTCTACTATTTTCTATTATCCTTTATTAGGCGAATGTAATTGTTTTTAGATTAATATTATAACCAACATTACTCGTCAATTTTATCAAAAATTGCGCGGATCCAGCTTCAAGCGTGAAACTTGTCGTAAATGTTGACGCACTTTCGGGCGGAAAACTAATTGATCCAACTTCAACTTCTGTTTCCCCTTCAACAGTGTAAACAGTTAGTGTACTAGGAGTGGTACCAGTACGAGTATTTTTATTAATTTTGCCTTCTAGGCCGATGGTTGTGTAGTCATTTTCGAAGATAGGCGATAGGATAGCTTGATTAGCGTAATTTAGTTTTAAACCGCCATCCGAATAAAACTCTGGATTTGGATATTCAGGATTATTTGTGATATAAGTCCAACCTCCGGGAATCTCACCATCAACGACGACACTTCCTTCAATAACAGGCAAAACTGAAGTTGGTGGTGGTGGCGGTAAATCGTCTTCTTCTGAGCTAACAACTTCACTTGTCAAAAATTCCGAACTTTCTGAAGTGACTTCGCTTTCGCTAGTAATTGTTTCTGACTCAATTAGAGTGGAATCTGA
>CAYZOC010000045.1:0-6863 GCA_964480275.1 uncultured Staphylococcaceae bacterium
AGGATTTAAACCGGGCGATTTAAGACATATTGACTTTAGGGCTAAATTGCCAGGAAGAAAATCCTCTGACTATGGCGTTAAAATGTACCGTTTAATAGATGGTGAAAATAAAACAGTTACTAAGTCAATAAATGAATTAATTGGTGATAATTGGGGGGGAGGGTTATTTTAAAATAGCAGCTTCTGATTTTACTGATGACATTATGAATGAAACAGCTGATATTACATTGGGTGATGCGTGGTTGCCTGAATACACAAATGATACTCTAGGAAACAATGTAATTATTATTAGAAACCCTGAAATTGATATTTTAGTCAATGAAAGAATCAAAAAAAGAAAATTAAAATTAGATGTTGTAGATAAAGAAGTAATAATTAATTCTCAAGTGGCTCATTATCGTCATACACGTGATGAACTACCTTACCGTTTATATAAAAAAGACAGGATCAAAGAATGTAGACCAAGGAAACGTATACAAGCGGCTAATAACTTGCCTTATTTCAGAAAAATCATACAAGATTTAAGAGAAGAAATTTCCACAAAAAGTCATATTCTTTATAAGAAGGCGGTTGAGCTAGATGATTTTGAATATTTTAGAAAAGAAGTCCAGAAGCTTTCAAAAAAATATAACAGATTTTTTTTATGACAATTAAAAACAAAGGTGTGAGAGGTATAGTAAGCGTTCTAAAACACAGAATTAGTAGAAAATCCAATTAGATTTATTTATTTTTAAAATTATGTAAATATTAAGATTTTTATGTCCGAAAATAGAGGTCTTGGCCATCTCGGCATGGAACTAAAAATAGATGTAATAAAAAACAATCTTTAAACAATCAATGCTAATAACTAATACAAAAATATGAGCTCCTCAATATATTTACCATAACTCTTTGAGTGGATCTAAACATTTTTTATAGAAACTGATACAAGATGTAATTGTCAATTAAATTGTGTCGTTTTGAGAGTGCGGATAAAAAGTTAAGTATTTGAGTTATAATTTGATTATTATGAATACAAGACTAAATTTTAATCCGATTATCAATTGATAAAGGATCAAAATTCTGCCTTTTATCAATGTTTACACCCTCATCCAAGCAAGAAAGAAATCTTCTTTATGGAACTAAATTTAAAAACAGATCTTGTTGCAGTGTGTTTGTCACTAAACATTGATTTGTCTGTTACAGCAACTATATTTTTGCTATACTAATATGTAATATTATGCAGAAAAGAATACTATTAATAGTCAAACAATCTCTCCTATCCATTCTTCCATTAGCACTAATGGTTCTATTTTTTAGTTTCACTGGAATAGTTAGTTTAGATGGTGTTGATATGATACGGCTTTTAATTGGCGCAATTCTATTAGTTGTTGGTATGGTCTTATTCAATTTAGGTGTTAATTCCTCAATGATCACGATGGGGGAATTTGTAGGATCGACACTTACAAAAGTTAAAAGAATAGTTGTTGTCATCTTGATTCTTTTTCTTATTGGCTTTCTAATTACTGCAGCAGAACCTGCTCTAGCAATACTAGCAAAACAAGTTCCGATTGAAGACATGGTATTTATTATATTTGTAAGCATAGGTAGTGCTATATTTACTATTATTGGAATATTCAGAATTATATATAATAAATCAATTAAAGAAATACTTATGGTTGGATATGCTCTAGTATTTTTACTAGTGGCACTATCTTTATCAGGTTATATTCCGATGTCATTTGATGCTAGTGGAGTAACAACGGGTATTGTTACTGTTCCTTTTATCCTAGCGTTAGGTAAAGGTGTTGCTAGTTCCAAGAAAGACCACGTAAATCAAGATGATAGTTTTGGACTAGTAGGTATTGTTTGTATTGGTCCAATTATATTTGTTCTTATTATGGGAATGATAGCAGGAGTAAATCCAGAAGTAGTTACTAGTGATACCGTACCTATTACAAATATGTTCCTAGAACTAATGAATGAGATTGGCTCAACTGCATTTAGTGTTTTAATAATACTTATCCCCATATTATTTTTATTTTTTGTTTATCAATTTTTTCTCATTAAATTAACTAAAAAGAAGATCATTAAAATATTGATGGCTTCGAGTTGGCTATTTTTAGGGTTAGTAATATTTTTAAGTGGCGCTAGTTTTGGTTATCTAGGAGCGGCTAAAACCTTTGGTGAAAGTTTAGCAACCAAAGAAAGTTTGGCTTTAGTTTTATTAATAGTCACACTACTAGGTTTTACTAGTGTCTTATCGGAACCTAGTGTCCATGTTTTAGGTGAACAGGTCGAAGATTTTAGTGATGGTGTCATCAAAAAAAACACACTTGTGTTTAGTCTAGCAATAGGTGTAGCCATATCACTGATCCTTTCAATCATAAGAATCGAGTTTCAAATACCGGCGTTTGTATTTTTAGGAACAGGGTTCTTTATTGCCCTATTATTATCACTATTTGTTCCTTCAATCTATACCGCGATTGCTTTTGATAGTGGAGGCGCAGTAAGTGGAGCAATCACTGCTAGTTTTATTGTGCCAATGATATCTGGCTTTGCTCTTCATACACTAGGAGAAGGATCACTAGCGGAGTTTGGTCTAGGAGCGGTTGGACTAGTTGCCATGATGCCGCTTATCATCATTCAACTACTTGGCCTAGAAGCAAGTATCCGTGAACGCTACAGTATGAAGTTAGCAAGAAGAAGAATCAAAGAAGAAGGTGAAAATCAAATTGTCTACTTTGATGAGGAGGAAGTATAATGAGTGAAAAGATGAATAAGAATAAATTTTCCACCAAAAAGTTATCACTTCTAATGACGATTGTTAATCATAAAGTTAGTGATGTTTTTACAGAGTACTTTCGCAGCTTAGATGTTAATGTTCAAGTCCAAGTAGTGGGAAGTGGAACCGTTAGTGAAGAAATAAAAAAACTATTAGGTCTTAGTGAAGCCAAAAAAGACATTATATTTACGATCATTAAAAATGATAAACTAGATGAGGCCTTTAATTATTTAGAAACTAGATTTAAAGTGAGTGATAAACATAAAGGAATTGCCTTTAGTGTATCACTACATTCTCTAGTTGGTCTTTCTGTATATAAGATATTATCGAATACAGAAAGATTAGAACCTCTTAAGGAGATAAAAAATGGAAAATAAAACAAAACGACTATTAGTAGTCTGTGTCATTAATGCCGGCTTTACTGATTTAGTTATGGATGCTGCTATTGAAGAAGGGGCAAGTGGCGGGACTGTTATTCATGGACGAGGAACTGGTAATAAACAAATTGCTAAAACTTTTGGGATTACAATTAATCCTAATAAAGAAATAGTATTAATCGTCGTCGATCAAAAGATTCATGAAAAAGTCGTTGCCGCTATTTATAAAAATGCGGGTCTAGATACACAAGGACAAGGAATTATCTTCACTCTCCCACTTGAGCGTGTAGCCGGCTTAAAAGACAATTTAGAAGTTGAAGAAGCAACGGATGAATAAATATAAGTCACATATTTTCATTACTAGCTTTATAAGTTTTGCCTTCTTTTTTGTTTTCGCCTTATTAGCTAGACCACGACTAGAGATTGAACAGACCTTGGCGCCGATTTTTCTTTTTGTTTTGTTTGCGCTTCCTATCGTAACTTTGAGTGTTTTAAATATTATTAAAGTGTTTAAGATAAAAAAAGATTTAAAAGTAATATTAGATGTGGTGATACCACTTCTCCTCTTGTTACCCTTATATACTTTATCAACCGGAATGAATTCTTTGTTTAGTGAAGTAATGCTTGAATATGCTTTTATTCCAATATTTCTTATTATATTTGGCGTTGTAACATATTCAACAAGCCTAATGTACTTGTACTTAGAATATAAGATCAAGGATGAAGAAAAAAAGGATGATATAAATAATCCAATTAATAAATTCAATGGCTTTCTTAGCCGTCTTAACGATCAAGAGTGGCCACTTTATAAATATGTGATCTACCTATTTGTGATTGCGGTCTTATTCTTTGTTTATCCTCTATTTAGCGAACAATTTACTATCCCACTAGGTGGAGATTATACGCAACAACAAATTCCTTTCTACACAAATGGCTATGATGACTGGTGGGATTTTATTAAGACTGGTGAGTTTCCTCTTTGGGATTCAAATACTTTTTTAGGGGCTAATAATATAGGAAGTAATGCCTTCTATTATTCGCTTAATCCCTTCTTTCTTCCAATACTATTATTTCCTCGCACTATGATACCGCAAGGTATTGCGGTTTTAATGATTACCAAGTTTGTGCTAGCCGCTTTAACGATGCGACTTTATCTCAAACACATGGGAGTAAAGGAAAATACCGCTAGACTATTTGCCTTTATGTTTGCCTTCTCGGGATGGACAACTTATTACTTATGGTTTAATCACTTTATGGAAGTAGCGGTCGTATTCCCTCTCGTCTTCTTAGGTATTGAAAAGATATTTAAAGAAAAGAGCCCTTATTTACTCATTGTGAGTCTTGGCCTCATGGGACTAGCCAATTACTTCTTTTTAGTGACAGTGAGCTTTATAGGTGTCTTATACGCAGGATTTAGATACTTCCAACTTGTTAAAACATTTAAAGCTAAAGAGCATCTTCTTATTTTAGGCTTAGGAATACTAGGCTTTGCTCTAGGTATACTCGCGGGCGGAGCGGCGCTATTCCCTGGCATTAGTGTTGCGATGTTTTCTGATCGAGTAACTGGTGCAACTTATTTAGATACAGTAAAAGCATTAATTGAAGCTAGAGAATGGGGTGAAGCATGGAAATATATTAGTGATTGGACCGCCCAATCATCTAGTTATGAACATAAGGTCTATTATCCACTCATTACATTCTTCTTTCCTGTATTAAGTGACCGTAGTGTTAGTCTTATCGCTACTTCAAGTTATGATAATACGATTAGTAGTGTTTTTGCCTATACACCAATTATCATGCTATTAGTTCCTTCACTTATTACTTCATTTAAAGAAAAGAAGGTGTCGCACTTTATCGCGCTTGCCTTCTTTATATTTGCCCTCTTTACTCCATTTTTATATAACGCCCTCCATGGCTTTACTAAAGAATATGGAAGATGGCAACTTATTGTGACATTCGCACTAGTTACTTATACCGCGCTGACATTTGATAAAAGAGAAACTTTCCAAAGATGGTACTTTGATTTATCTTTTATCTTTGTCGCTTTAATGATGGGCTTTACTTACCTTTGGGCTTTTGACTATCAAGGAACAAATAACTTTGGAAGATTAGAATACCGCGAACTAGTTGTTTTCTATCAATATATAGTTGTGGTCATCGTTTATCTTCTATTTAGATTTTCCTATCAAAATCGCCATCTTGATAAACCATTACAAATAATACTATCAATTGAAGCAGTGGTGATGGGAACAATTACAATGATTGGTCACGGCTTTATTAGTTACACTGGTAGCACAAGTGGGGGCTTAACTAATTACAATAATGATGTAAGTGTTGTTCGCTCAATTCAAGCACTAGATGGTAGTTACTACCGGATGAGTGTTTCTCAAAGCTATAAGGGCAATGATAACTACCCAATGCGCGTTGGTTATAACGGACTTTCTACCTTCCATAGTCTTTATAACTTTGAACTTATGGAATTTAATCACTGGAGCAAAGTAAATTATAACTATAATGGCTGGTCACTAGGCTTAGGGGAGAAGCGTCTTTTCCTCAATCACTTCTTAAATGTAAAATATTATGTTGAAACAGAAAGAGAAAATGTAATAAACTTTTATCGCTCAAATGGCGAACTGGCCGATCAAATCAAAGTTCAACGTCCTAATGTTCCTGTTACGCATTCACTTTTAGATACATACGAAGAAGAACAAAGAATTGTTTATCAAAATCAAAACACGTTTGAATTTGCCTTTGGTGTCGATACGATTATGAGCCACCAAAGAGCTAACCCGCTTGTTGAAGATGAAATGAGTGATCTATTCGCGGGTTCAACCGCGCAGTCGATTGCAAAAAACGAAGAATATTATCTGCAAACAGGAATTGTAAATCTTGAAGATTATGGAAAGATAATTGAAGAATATCCGCATCTAAATCAAGTCTCATATAATTCAATGGTTCCTTACTACACTGAATATTCGCTAAGTTCAAGTAGTGCCTCGCGCCGTTTAGTCAAAACCTACTATAACTGTCCTGTTAGTAGTTATCCTTATAAGAATCCAAGTCAAGAAAATATCAGTAGTGTTTGTACAGCAACCTCTACACTAGCGCAGCTAGGATCACGCGATGCGATTGAATATTCGCTGCTTGATGGTTCTAATCTTCTAGATGAGGGTGGATACCTAATGCTTCAATGGCCACTTTCAAGTCGAGTAAGAGTATTCCTATATGATGAAAATGATGAGGTAATTACATTTGATGATGTTTATAATTCATCAAGTTCAAGATATTACAAAATATTAAGAGGAATGCATTCAAGTGTTCCGGTTAAAAAATTAACAGTGGTGCCAATTGGTAGTCAATACACTGAAAATAGTAATATAATTTTTGCCTATGAAACTAGTCGAGTAAATGAACTACTAGCTAAGACAAAAGAATATCCCCTTACTAATATTGATGTTAGAACAAATAAGATTAGATTTAGTAGTGATTATGAGAAAGAAAAATTTGTTGTTACAACTATTCCATTTGATAAGGGCTGGAAAGTTCGCTCAATTAAAGACGATAACAGTGGGCGTCCTCTTGATGTGTATAAAACTCATGGTGGCTTTGTTGGCTTTATGAGTGAAAAAGGTGAGACTGATTACGTAATGTCATTTGTCCCTGAATACTTTGTGGAAGGTGGCATATCGACAGTTTTAGGTTTTTATATTGGTATATTTGGT
>CAYZOC010000045.1:6963-8873 GCA_964480275.1 uncultured Staphylococcaceae bacterium
CAAAATCTTGATGTAAGATTAAAAGAAGAAGGGTTTGAAACACTACTTTTTGATAAGGATAACAGTCAAGAAGAACTTGTTGAAATGATCAAAGTCGCCGATTTTATTGTTCATCTAGCAGGTGTTAACCGTCCTTTAAACAAAGAAGAGTTTTATCAAGGAAATGCTAATCTTACCTATCAATTAACTCGATTAATAAAAAAAGAAAAGCGGAATATTCCTCTGATATTTTCTTCAAGTATCCAAGCCTTATTGGATAATGATTATGGTAAGAGTAAAAGACAAGCTGAAGACTATTTAGTTGAGTATAAAAAAGAAACAGGCAATGACATTTATATCTTTAGATTACAAAATCTTTTTGGTAAATGGAGTCGTCCTAACTATAACTCAGTTGTGGCAACATTTTGTCATAACGTCGCCCATAATCTTCCAATTACTATCAACGACACTGACTCTCAAATAGAACTAGTTTTTATCGATGATGTGGTTAATGCTTTTATAGAAGTTATAAAAAACGGCAGTAAAGAAATATATAACACTGTTGAAATATCCTACAAAGTCAAACTAGGAAGGATCGCCGAATTAATCACTTCGTTTAAAAAGAGTCGAGAAACACTATTTTTACCTGAAGTTGGTGATAGTTTTACTGAAAAACTATACGCAACATATTTAACCTATTTGGAGGAGAGTGATTTTGCCTATAAAGTAAAAAGTCATGTTGATAACCGTGGTAGTTTTACTGAACTATTTAAAACGCTTGAAAATGGTCAATTTTCCGTAAATGTTGTAAAACCTGGTATCACTAAAGGAAATCATTATCACCATAAGAAGAATGAAAAATTTGTTGTATTAAGTGGACAAGGTGTTATTAGTCTAAGGAAAGTAAATGAAGATAAAGTTGTTTCAATCCCAGTTAATGGAGAAGAGTTAACTATCGTTGATATGATACCTGGATATACCCATAATATAATTAATAATGGTACAGCAGATATGGTTTTCTTTATTTGGGCGAGTGAAATGTTTGATCCTAATCGTCCCGACACAATTTATAAAAATGTTTAGATTTTAAGACTAGTTATATTTTATTTGCGGTTTAATGTATAATTTACATAGTAAATAGTAGGTGGTAAACATATGAAGCTAATGACAATCCTAGGAACAAGGCCCGAAATTATTCGACTATCAGCAGTTATTAAAAAAGCTGATCAAGTTTTTGATCATATCCTTGTTCATACTGGCCAAAATTATGATTATGAACTCAATCAAATTTTCTTTGAAGAATTAGGTTTAAGAAAACCCGATTATTTTCTTGAATGTGCTGGTAATGATTTAGGTGAAACAATGGGTAACATTATTGCTAAGTCGTATGATGTTATTGCAACGGAAAAGCCTGATGCATTATTAGTTTTAGGTGACACCAATAGCGCTCTATCGGCAATATCGGCAAAAAGATTAAAAACACCAATATTCCATATGGAAGCAGGAAATAGATGCTGGGACTGGAATGTTAGTGAAATGATTAATCGGAAGATTGTTGATCATATTAGTGACATCAATCTTCCTTACACTGAAAATAGTCGTCGTTATCTCCTTGAAGAGGGCATAGATGGGAAAACAATATTTGTCACTGGTTCACCAATGACGGAAGTAATTCATCAGCATCTAGAAAGTATCGAAAAGTCAAAAGTTTTAGATAAACTCGAGTTAGAAAAAGGCAAATTTATCCTTCTATCTAGTCACCGCGAAGAAAATATTGATCTTGAAGATAAATTCATTGATTTAATGAATGCCATCAACGCAATAGCCGAGAAATACCAAATGCCAATTATTTATTCTGTTCACCCACGGAGTAAGAAGTGGATTGAAAAACGGGACTTTAAATTCCATCCCCTTGTAAGACAACTTAAACC
>CAYZOC010000046.1:0-8739 GCA_964480275.1 uncultured Staphylococcaceae bacterium
CTTATCATAGTAAACAATGTATTAAATATGATGATTTTTTTTAAAAAAAAGTAGAGATGCTAGAAAATTACTTTTTAAATTTATAACCCTTTTTTAGAATTTTTTCTGCAATCATAATTTCGTTTTTAGTTGGTTCATTGACAAAATCTAGCTCATATTCTAGATTCATATTCTTCCATTTCATCATCCCAGCCTTGTGGTAAGGAAGGACATCAATACCCACGATATTATCGAGTCCATCAAGAAAGTCACGTAGTGCTAATAATTGTCGTTCACTATTGTTGATGCCAGGAAGTAAAACGTGGCGTGTGATTGTATCAATCTTATTTTTGGCTAAAAATCGGGCAAAATCTAAGACTTGATGATTTGAAATACCAACCAACCATTGATGTTTTTCATTGTCTATATGTTTAATATCAAGGAGAACTAAGTCCGTGTATTTTAATAGTTCTAGATGTTTATCCTGGTTTTTTTTTGAGAAAGTTCCTGCACTTGTATCTAAACAAGTATGAATGCCTAGTAGCCGACACTTCTTAAATAGTTCTGTTACAAACTCAATTTGTAGTGTTGGTTCTCCTCCACTTACAGTTATTCCACCCCGGCGATAGTACGACTTGTAACGACTATAATCATTGATAACCTCTTCAACAGTCATAATTCGATTTACTTCGGTCGACCAAGAGTCGCGGTTATGACAAAACTTACACTTTAGCGGACATCCTTGCAAGAATAAAACATAACGAAGGCCGGGGCCATCAAAGGCGCCCATCGTTTCAATAAAATATACATTACCCTTTGTTGATTGTTTAGATTGATCCATGGAAAGTACGGTTCATTACCTCGAGTTTTTGTTCGTTTGTCAACAAGGCAAAGTTAACAGCATAGCCAGATACTCTAATTGTTAAATTAGGATATAGGTCGGGATTATTGTATGCTTGTTCTAATAATTCACGATTAAAAACGTTAATATTAACATGATACCCTCCTTGGCCAACATAGCCATCAAGGATATCAACAAGATTTTCCTTTTGCGGGTCGACATGGAAATTAATCGATCCTTCAACCTCAATAGATTTACCTAGAGCAGCAGGAATAATAGTAAATGTATTAGATATTCCATCACGGGCTGAACTGTAAGGAAGCTTCGCAACGCTTGAAAGTGATTTTAATGCACCACTTTTATCGCGACCATGCATTGGATTGGCTCCTGGGGCAAAAGGTTCGCCTCTTCTTCTTCCATCAGGGGTATTACCGGTGTTCTTCCCATAAACAACATTACTTGTTATGGTTAAAATCGACATTGTCGGAATTGCGTCACGATAAGTTTTATTAGCTCTAATTTTTTTCATAAAACTTTCAACAATTTCTACAGCAATACTATCAACTCGATCATCATCATTGCCAAAACAGGGGAAATCACCTTCAGTTTTATAATCAATGATAAGACCACTTTCGTTATAAATAGGTTTAACTTTTGCGTATTTAATCGCACTTAAACTATCAGCGACAACGCTTAGACCCGCAATTCCTGTCGCAAAGGTGCGAATAACTTCGGTATCATGCAAAGCCATTTCTAACTTTTCATAAGCATATTTATCATGCATGTAATGAATAACATTAAGGGCGTTTACATATATTTCTGCTAGTTCATCAAGCGTTTTATCAAAGCGACTCCAAACATCATCAAAGTCTAAAATGTCAGTTTTAATTACATCTTGTTTGCTCTTGAAAAATATTTGTTCGCCGCTTATTTCATCACGACCACCATTAATTGCATATAATAGTGCTTTTGCTAAATTAGCTCTTGCACCAAAAAATTGCATTTCTTTACCAATCTCCATTGGCGAAACACAACATGCGATCGCATAGTCACTACCGTGATTTGGTAGAATTGCGACATCACTCTCGTATTGAATTGACGATGTGTCAATGCTAACTTTAGCTGCAAATTGTTTGAATTTTTCCGGTAGGCTCGGTGACCATAAAATTGTAAGATTAGGTTCAGCACTTGTTCCTAAATTATAAAGTGTTTGTAAGTAGCGGAAACTAGTTTTAGTTACTAATGAACGACCATCATTTCCCATACCCGCAAGACTTTCAGTAACCCAAGTTGGATCACCGGTGAATAGCTGATTGTAATCCGGTGTTCTTGCAAATCTAACCATTCTTAATTTCATGATAAAGTGATCAATTAATTCTTGGGCCTCAAATTCATTAATTAATCCCTCTTCTAGATCTCGTTGTACATATATATCGATAAAATTAGCAGTTCTACCAAGACTCATTGCTGCGCCATTTTGTTCCTTAACCGCTGCTAAATAACCAAGATATAACCATTGAATTGCTTCCTTGGCATCACTAGCGGGTCGTGAAAGATCGAACCCATACATCGACCCTAATTCAATTAGTTGCTTGAGTGAACGGATTTGCTCATTTACTTCTTCACGGAGACGAATTTTTTCTTCAGTAAGAGGAAAGTCGATATCCGCTAAATCGTTCTTTTTCTCCTCAATCAAACGATTAACCCCGTAAAGTGCAACTCGCCGATAATCGCCGATAATTCTACCACGACCATATCCATCAGGTAATCCGGTTACGATGTGCGAATGACGTGCGAGTCTGATTGCTTTATTATAACCATCAAAAACGCCATCATTGTGTGTTTTTTTAATCTTCGTGTATGTATCGATTGTCTCCTGATCGACAGTGTAACCATATGATTCACATGTTTTAACAGCAACACGAATGCCCCCATTAGGAAAGAACCCCCTTTTTAGTGGTGCATCGGTTTGCAGCCCGACAATTTTTTCAATACTTTTATCTAAGTATCCAGGTTGATGCGAAGTAATCGATGAGGCGACTTTAGTATCAAGATCGATCACACCACCCTTTTCCTTTTCTAGTTTTAGTAAATTTTTAAATTGCTCATTTAATTTTATACTAGCTGGCGATGGCCCGCTTAAAAACGACTCATCACCCCTATATTCCCTATAATTTTTTCTTATAAAATCCGCGACATTTATCGCGATATTCCATTCTCCTAGTTTAAACCCTCGCCATGCTTCACCCATAATATGTCCTCACTTTTATTTTAGTAGCAAGCATATTGTAGGCGATTAGAGAAAAAAATCCACAGATATTATTAAATAATATGAATCAATGACAAACATTGTCAAATGACTATCGTTTCGCTTTATTTTCAGTAGTATTTTAGTATAAAATGAATTAGGTTTTCACATATTTTTTGTGATTGAATTCGAAAGCATTTTATGAAAAAACTATCCCTTTTACTAACTTCAATGTTTCTTATTAGCTGTGGACAAAATCCTAGCACTTTTACTAAAGTCAGCCTCGCTGCTAGATACTACCAAAGTCCCACCCAATATGATTTTCGCTTGGCTCGTGAATTTAATGATCTCGTCGAAGATGACGATAGTTTTATTGTCTACATTTATTCGCCAACTTGTAGTGCCTGTGTGCGCTTTGCCCCCCATATAGAAAATTTCGTTACTAATAACGAAATTCATATATATAAGTTAAATGTTAGTCTCCTCGAATACACCTCGTTAGATAGTGTTGTAAAGTATATACCTTTTACTCTTGTTTATGATAAAGGTGAAATAGCTTATCAGGTTGAAGACCCGCAAATATACAAGGATGAATCTTCATTCACGAACTGGGTATTTGCTCGCGTTAAAACTTATTTAGAAATCTCTAGTGATAACTCGAACTCCACAGTGCTCAATTAAATCATCAAAGTGTGTCAGGCTTGAAATAACAACTCCATGACAAACGACGATGATTTTTTTGTGGTCTTTATGATTTTTGAGCGCCTTTTCAACTCTCGTCTTTAAGTGTTGATAAGTTTCGTAACGATAGATTGAACCCTTAACTTTTCGCCCTCTACTACTAATGTATGCTTGGTAACTATCTTGGATTGGGTAATCAAATTTAAATGTTGTGTCGTTCATCCATTCATGCAAATCATGTTCCACAGTTAGGGGAATATTTGTCACTCTGGAAATTATTGCCGCAGTTTGTAATGCTCTAGTATAAGGGCTTGATAAAATTAGAGTTGCACCCTTAAAAACAGGATCAACAGCCCGCTCTATTGCTTGTTGTTCACCTCTTTTAGTGAGTTTTCCATAATCGCCACCTAATCCAAAGTATTTGCGTTTTGTGACTTCGTCATAGCGCGGCTCGCCATGCCTCACAAGAATAATTTCCATAAATTAACTCCTTTAAAGAAAAAAAGGAACCACAAAGGTTCCTTTATATCATATAAATCTAATTAAGCAATTGAAGCTTGATAGGTCGCTTCAATCGTCTTTGTTAAAGTTTCATCAAATTCTTTATCTGTTTGAGTGAAACTTAAGCCTTCAGCAAGCGCACGTGAGAAACTAGCAATTAAACCCTTATTCTTCGCTAATAAATCATTAGCAAGTTCACGGCTATAACCACCACTTAAAGCAACAACACGTACAACTGGTGGAAGATTCATCAGGTCAGCATAGAAGTTAGCAACAGTTGGGATTGTCAATTTGAGCATAATTTTTTCATCAGCGCCTAGTAATGCGATATGTTTTTTGAGTTCTTCTTTAAGCATTACTTCAGCTTCTTTTTTATCGGCAATGTTAATATCGACTTCTGGTTCAATAATTGGGACAAGGCCAGCAGCAATAATTCTCTTACCAATTTCGAATTGTTGAGCAACAACGCGCGCAATACCTTTGGCATTAGCGGCTTTGATTACTGAGCGCATTTTGGTTCCAAATATGTGACGTTCATTAGCACGAGCTAATAGCGCATCTAATTCTGGCATTGGTTTCATCACTTGGACACCATCAACGATGTCAGCTAAACCTTTGTCAACTTTTAAAAATGGAACAACACCCTTAACTTCCCAAAGGAAATCGGCACTAAATTTTCCATCAATTTTGCGATCCATCGTATTTTCGAATAAAATCGCACCTAAAATCTTGTCCTTATTAAATGCTGGTGATTTAATGATCCGTGTTCTCATAGCGTGAACAGCGGCATACATTTCTTCCTCACCATTATATGTATCTTCAGCAACACCGTATGATGCTAAAGCTTTTGGTGTGCTACCACCACTTTGGTCGAGCGCTGCAACGAAACCTGGAGCTTCTTGCATTCTTTTTAGTTGTTCTTTGTTCATATTTTTTTCTCCTTCTTTACGTGCTTAATTATAACACTCTGACATTAAAAAATAAACTATCAAAACTCACAAATGAGCTTTTTTCCACTTTTATTCTAGTTCCAGTTTAAAGTCTATTGCCTTATACCACTTCATTTTGATAAATAGAATATGAAGAGCAAGAACGAGAACAAGTGGTAACACTATCATAAATAGGATAATCCAAAAGAAGCTCATAAAACTGAGGCCCATCGTGTCTAAACTAACAAGCGGTCCAACGAGTCCGCTTGTTCCCATACCCGCACCTTCTTTTGCTGTTTCAATAAGACCAAACTGAGTGCTAAAAGCACCAAGCACTCCACTTACAATGAGAGTTGGTAGCCAAATTATAGGTTTTTTAATAATATTTTTAAACTGAATCATACTTGTTCCAAAGGCGGTAGCCAATGACTTGCCAATTCCATTAATAATGAAGCCTTGGACAGCAAAACCAATCATTTGTGTAGCCCCTCCAACGGCTGCTGCTCCACCAGCAATTCCTCCAATACCGATCGAAATAAGGATGGCAGCACTGCTAATTGGCGCAGTAAGAAGGGCACCTGTTACTAACGCAATAACAAACCCAGATAAGAATGGTTGGTAGGTAGTTGCGACAACAATAAATTCGCCGATTTGTTTGATAACAAAACTAATTGGTGGGAATAACACTAGTGTTAAAACATAAGCAACAATTAATGTAAAAAGTGGAATGATAATGATATCTACTGGCGTTTTCCTTTGAAAAACTAGATCGATGAGAACCATCGTAATCATCACAACAAAAAATGTCGTCAGTGGATCTGCACCACTAACAATAAAACTTGAAGTTGCAATTGCGCCTGCAATTGCGCCACTTACCAATTTTAAGCCACTGAACTTAAGAGCAAACGCGATGCCAATACCAATACCAACGCCCATAAGTCCTTTCGCAACTAGACTCACACTAGTAAGACCTGTACCAATATTTATTACTTGCTCAAATAGTGTAAAGTCAAAGTCAAACCACTTGGCAATCTGACCAATAATTACACCGACAATTAGTGTGGCAAAAAGTCCTAGTGCCATTCCATTAATTGCATCTAGTAGTGCCTTTTTAAAATTTATTCCATTGATTTTCATAATAATTCCCTTTATCGAGAAAATTATACCAAATTAACTGTTTATTACAATTAAAATTACTCATCGGCTTGCTCGAGAATTTCCATGATTTCAAGTATTCGCGCATCAATTTCTTCTATTCTTTTAGCTAATAATGCCATTTTTGTTGAATCCATGTAGTATTCTTCTTCTAATTCGTGCTTTTTTACTTGATCAAATTCACTAACAAGTTTGGCAAGTTCATGTTCGAGTTTGACTTTTTTATTATTAGTCAAACCTTGGCGCCTTGTCGTCTTATCAGCTGTTTGGCTTGCTTGTGGCTTTTCATCAATAAGTTGCTCTTTTAAAGCTTCGTAATCACCCTCCACCATCAGGGCATCACCATGATGAAAATATAATATTTTATTACACACTTCATTTACTAATGAACGATCATGGCTGACAATTAGTAGAGCGCCTTTATACTCGTTTAGTGCTTCGATCAAGGACTCTTTAGTTAGCATATCTAAATTATTTGTTGGTTCATCTAGTAAAAGTAGTTCATAATCTTCAAGCACAAGTTTTGCTAGATTAAGTCGCATCAATTCACCACCCGAAAGACTAGAAATCGCCTTAAATACATCTTCGCCATAAAACCCGAACTTCCCAAGGTGCGAACGTACAAGAGTTATACTCATCAGTGGGCGCAAATTAGTAATGACATCATATGGATTGTTTCCACTAGCAAAAACAAAATCGTTTTGCTTTAAATAACCAATATTTAACTTTCTAAAAGTTTCAATCGTGCCTTCTTTTAGTTGTACTTCACCTAAAATCGCCCGTAAAAATGTTGATTTTCCTGTACCATTATCACCCATAATTGCAATACGGTCATCACTATATAAGTAAAAAGAAAAGGGATCGATCAAAACATTATCATAACCAAGACTAATTTGATTTAAAAACAAGAGTTTTTTCTTGGCTCTAAGCGGTGTTTCAATTTTCATTTTCAACTTAGCTTGAGAGGTTCTAGGTAAAGAAATCCGCTCAATTTTTGCAAGTTTCTTCTCCCGGTCTTTGGCCCGGCTTGCAAAACGTGGTTTAGGTTTATAAAACCTAATAAACCACTCGAGTTTTTCTATTTGCTTTTGCTGAACCTTAAATTGCCTTAGAAGCATTTCCGCATTGTTTTTTTTCATCGTTACGTACTGATCGTAATTACCCTTGTAACTAGTCAATTGATTGTTTTCTAGCTCAACGATTCTTGTTGCAACATCATCGATAAAATAGCGGTCATGGCTAACGAATAGAATTGAGCCAGGATATGAAAGTAAATACTTTGTTAACCACTCAATTGTCGAAACATCAAGGTGATTGGTTGGCTCATCAAGGATGAGTAAATCAGGACGATTAAGTATTAATTTAGCAAAACTTATTTTCGTTCTTTCCCCACCACTAAATGATGAAATTTTCCGTTGATAGTCACTTTCAGTAAATCCGAATTTTGAAAGAATAGTTTTAATTTGATATAAGTAGTCAAAAGCTCCTATGGCTTCCATTTCTAAAAGAACACTATCATAACGATTAATTATTTTTTTATCATTTGGCTGACTAGCAAGCTGTTTAGTCAAAAGCATAAATTCTTGGTTTAATTTAATATGGTAGGCAAATACTGTGAGCACTTCTTCAAGTAGACTGTTTTCAATGTTTGATATGACTTTTTGGGATAGATATCCTATCCTCTTATCTTTGGCTAGTGAAACAGTTCCTGGTTTTTTATCTTCACCATTATATGAACATTTTTCTTCACCAATGATTAATTTTAAAAGTGTTGTTTTGCCTGTTCCGTTTGCCCCAATTAAAGCAACTCGTTCACCAGCATTTATTGTTAAAGTTAAATTTGAAAAAAGTTCAAACACTCCAAATCTTTTTGTTAAGTTAGACGCGACTAATATACTCATATAACACCTGTTAGAATTTTATCATACATTAGCATATTTAGGCGAAAAGTGGCGGGATTTATTAAAATATGGCTAGAATAACGCAAAACAAACTAAACTAGCGCAATTACTACAAGACAAGCTGTGAGTTTAGTTAATCAACAAGAGGTCTTCCACGGTCACGAGTTCGCTATTTAAGAACATTGATGTTACTATTCTTAATCGTTGAATTACCTTTATTTTACAGCAAAATAAATCAAACAAGAATTATTTGACATCAAGTTCATGAAAGCCTTTTCTTTATGGTTTTAACTGTGATTTATACTAACATTCTAACTAATAAAAAGTTATGTTCATTGCCGTACTCAATATTTTTTGCTGATTTTATACTCAAATCGTAAGAATAAAGCAAAAAAAATTAGTACAAATTTTTTGATAAAAAAACTCACTTTTTGCATAGTGAGTAATTTTTTTGTTGGTGACCCGTACGGGATTCGAACCCATGAATGCATGCGTGAAAGGCAT
>CAYZOC010000047.1:0-7250 GCA_964480275.1 uncultured Staphylococcaceae bacterium
ACGATAGCATTAAACAACCATCAATTCAACAATAAAAATATTTCTTTTATGCCAAATTTTATCTTTAGATTGATAATAGAAAATAATATAATTATAATCAGTGGCAGTGAGGTAAATTATGTCATCAAAATCGAAAATATTCAAGGCCTATAACAATTATATTTCTCAACACCCGAAAATGAAAACAAGCACTGAGTTGGCCTTTGTGATTTTCATGTGTCTTATATCCTCATTTACCTATGCTTTAGCCTATAGAATTTTCATAGCCCCAGATTTGACTGGTAGTTATGGCGTACAAATACACTTCGTTAGTGGCGGAGTGTCTGGTTTAGCGCAAAACCTCGTTAAATTATTCCACGATATCTTAAATATTAAGATTGTTAATTCAAATGTGATGCAGTCAATTTTATATTTTATTCTTAACATCCCAGTATTTTTGTTGGGGTGGTTCAAAATTGGTAAACAATTTACAATTTTTTCACTTGTCAATGTTGCGCTCACGTCTTTATTTATTAGCATTATCCCTTCAAGTTGGGATCAGGCCGTAGTTTATGATTCACAACTGACAAGAACACTTTTTGCCGGCATTCTTGCAGGATTAAGTGCCGCACTTGCTTTTAAAGCAAATGTGTCAAGCGGCGGCATTGATATAGTTGCCTACTATTTTGCAAATCGAAAAAGCGAAGGGGTAGGTAAATACTCTATTGTTGCTAATGCCTTTGTATTTGGATTATTTTTTATCCTTAACCTCATTCAACCTGATGCAGTTATTGGTGGGAGTTTTTCAATTCCACTAACTAAAGTTAGTCTTGCAATAACTAGCTTAATATCGTCAATCATTTATACATTTATGCATGCCTTTGTTGTTGATTTGATTAATGTTCGTAACAAGAAGTCACAGGTACAAATCATGTCAAATAAAGAGGGATTAGCTAAAACACTTATTTCAAATTTCCCTCATGGAGCAACAGTTGTAAACGCAATTGGAGCATATACCGGACAAAGTCGCAATATTATTTATATGACCGTTTCGTCCAATGAAACAAATCGTCTCGTTAAGTTAGTCCAAGAAGAAGATCCACACGCCTTTATCAACGTAATTGTTTTACGCCAAGTATTTGGGCGCTTTTATATCAAACCAGTCAAATAAAAAAACCTGCTAACTAGTTATAATTATCAGGTTAATTATTTTGATCTTGAAGTTCAAATTGCTTGATTTGCGCGTCAACTTGAAGTTCTTTAAATTGATTCATATACAAACTATAGTAACTGCCTTTAAGTTCCATTAACTTTGCATGATTGCCGTCTTCAATAATTCGTCCGTCTTTCATTACAAGAATACGGTCACTTTTAACAATTGTCGAAAGACGGTGAGCAATAATTATACTTGTACGTCCTTCAAGCGCCTTATTGACGGCACCTTGAATTAAAGCTTCGGTTTCGGTGTCAATCGAACTAGTTGCCTCATCGAGGACCATCAAACGTGGGTTGCGGATTATTGCGCGTGCAAAGCTGATCAATTGCTTTTGTCCAACTGATAGTTCCTGACCCGCATCACTTAAACGTGTATAGTAACCGTCTGGTAAACGTTCGACAAACTGGTGAAGATTAACGGCCTTACTAGCCTCAATTACTTCTAGAAGTGTGGCATCGAGTTTTCCATAACGTATATTATCAAAAATTGTACCATTAAATATAAAGCTAGTTTGACTTACATAGCCAGTGTTGCTTCGCAACCAACCAGTTGAACGCTGACGGTAATCAACATCATCAATTAAAATTCGTCCAATATTTGGTTGGTAAAACCTTAGGAGCAGACTGACAAAAGTTGATTTTCCACTGCCAGTTTCCCCGACAATTGCGACACTAGTACCGGCTTTTATTTTTAATGAGAGAGGATGAAGTACTTCAATGCCTTCGATATAAGAAAATGAAACATTATCAAATGTAATATTACCTTTCATTTTTTCATAGTTTTGATATTTTGGGTTTTCGAAGCTACCATATTTGGTAATTACTTGCTCAGTATCGACGATTTCAGGTTTGGTGTTAATGATCGACATGACTTTTTCAACGCTTGCTTGCGTTTCCATTATTTCACCAAAGATATCCGCAAATTCTTGAATTGGATTATAAATGTTGTTGATATAGCCAATAAACATCACGAGGAGTACGACATCAATGACACCACTTGTTTCATTGGTGACAACCATCGGTCCGAATGTAATGATTACTGCTGTAGTCAAAACAGCGACCATATTTACTGTTGGTTGGAAAAGAGCGTGCATACGACGAGAACGGAAACGTTTAACTTGAATGTCTTTAGTGATTTTCTTAGTTTCATCATATGTAGTATCTTCAATGGCTAAAGACTTGATTGTTTTGGCCCCAGTAATACACTCAGCCAACCAGGCAACATAACGGCTATATGCGTTACGAGCCTTGCGGCTAAGCATTAAGAGTCGTTTTTCAAAATATGGCGCAATAAGAATAATGATTGGAGCGGTTGAAAGAATCACTAATGAAAGGCGCCATGACATCCAAAAGATTGTAAAAAGCGTAAAAATGAGTTCGAGGGCAACCCAAATTGTCCTAATTAATCCCCAAGATAAAATACGACTAATTTTTGATGTATCATTTTGTAGTCGCGCGATCAACCAACCAGATGGAGTCTTATCATAATAACTAAAGGTTAATTCTTGAAGTTTTTTGAATGAATCGCGCCGGATATCGATCATAATTTTAACAGCAAGAGCATTAGTAAAATAGTGATTTACGAGGATGGCAAATGCCCGCACAACCATTGCTAACAAAAGCAGAGCACCATATTCAAGGAAATTTAATGTAAATTTAAGCCCGAAAAGATTAACGAATATATTCATATCGAGCATATTAGCAACAGGAATCGTCGCTAGTTTTAGTGAATCATAAGCAGACCGGTTAAGAATTTGGATAAATGAAGTATCATAAAAAGCCGTGAATGCAATTGTTGAAATAATGAAAATAAGACTCAGCCAATATTTCTTTAAATAAGGAAATATTTGTAGCCATACCGACATATTTACGCGTTCAGGTAATTTTTCTTCAACAAAACTATCTTTCATTAAGCCATCCTCGATTGTATTTCGTTTATCCGGGAATAGAGTCCATCTTGCTCAATAAGCTCGTGATGCGTTCCCATTTGTGTGATATGACCCTGATCTAATACAATAATAAAATCTGCGTCTTTAGCGGTGGCAACGCGGTGCGTCACTATTAAAGTTGTTGTGTCATGATCCTTTTCACGGTCTTTGAGCGCCTGTCTAATTTGAATGTCTGTTTCAGTATCAACCGCACTTAATGAGTCATCAAAAATTAGAATTGGCGCTTTGTTCATTATTGTTCTAGCAATTGCTAGTCTTTGCTTTTGTCCCCCTGAAAGAGTGACACCATGTTCACCAACTGGAGTATCATAACCTTGTTTAAAATTAATGATCGATTCATGAATATGGGCGATTTGTGTGGCTTTAAAAATGTCTTCTTCACTTATTTTTTCATTGCCTATTTTTAAATTGCTAATAATTGTTTTGGAAAAAAGAAAGGGCTCTTGTAATACTGTTGCAACATTTTTGCGTAAGTGCTGACGATTAATGTCTTTGATATCGATTCCATCAATATAGATATGGCCATCTTTAACGTCATGAAGTCTTGAAAGTAAATGAGCAAAAGTTGATTTACCCGCACCGGTTTTACCCATAATTGCTACTGTTTGGCCACTTTTAATATCAAGATTAATATTTTGGAGAATTAATTCATCGCCATCTTCATATTTAAAAGTGACGTTTTCAAATTTTATTGCACCTTGAAGGTCTGGACTGATGCCTGATTCTAAGTCTTCGAGTGGTTGATTGAAGATCAAATTCAGGCGATCCATCGAGGCAATTGCTTTTGCTAAATTGGAAAGAATTGAAGCAACGCGCCGGACTGGCCAAACTATTTGTGAAACATAGGCAACAGCTAGATAGACACTACTGAAATTAATCTCACCTGAAAATGTCAAATAAATCGCAAATAGGGTAGTGAAAGATATTTGACCAAAAACAAAAATATCACTTGTGGAAATATAAATACTGTTCGTCTTTTCAAACTTGAGGGCCTTTGCTTGGTAATCTTCAAGATAATCTTCAAAACTATCGGTTTCAAACTTTTCATTGTTATAAGCTTTTACTGTGCGAGTTCCGCGAATGTTTTCTTCGATTTTTGCCGTCATTTGTGCTTCACTTTCGTCGGCAATCCGATAAAGTTTTCTCACTTTTTTGACAAAGAAATACGAGTAAATCATCATGACTGGTAGGATAATAATTGCCGATAGGGCAAGTTTAGGTGATAAGTCAAGAAGAATTAAAAATGAGATGGAGACAAGCATAATCGTGTAGACGATCATTGAAACTTCGAAAATGACAAAACGTCTTAAAGTTTCTTCGTCACGTGTGCAAGTTTGGATAATATCTCCACCCTGCATTTTTTTCAAAGAATCATAGGGGAGGCGCTCAATATGATAGAAGAGGTCTCGTTGGGTTCTTTTACCAATTTGTGTTGAGATGTAACCCCGAAGTGAATGACGGACAGCGCTAATTACACCTGTGGCAAGCCCAGTTGAGACAATAAGAATTGCTAACAAAAATAGATGACTTTTAATGTAATCTGCACCGCCAACTAAACCTAGGATAAATGTTCCAATAATGCCTTCCGTTGGTTTATCACTTAGCACATCGATTAAGATCGCATTTAGATAAGAAAGAATTAAATTTAGGGTGATATTAAAAAACATCATGACGAAAACAAGCACATAGTGCTTGCGATAGCCTTCGGTCATTTTGTACATAATTTTAAAATACTTCATTATAAAAACCTTTTAGTATTATAACACTTAAATAAAAATGTTAACCAACTAAGTTAGAGAACATTTTTAAATACCAAGTTAAATTTATCAGTGCTAGACTAATTTTTATTAATATTTGATTTAGCAGCAATGATATCATCAATCATTTTTGTGATTTCATCAATTACCTCTAGTAGTGGTAAGTCGCTAGATAAATCAACACCAACCATTTTAGCTAATTCAAGTGGTGTTTTTGTTCCACCCGCTTTTAAGACTTGCAACCACTCTTCTGGTTGGATTTTTTTGTCCTCAATTAATTTAGCAACTTTAGTCCCTAGTGTTAGTCCCGCTGAATATGTATAGGGATAAAGTCCCATAAAGTAATGAGGTTGTCGCATCCATGTAAGTCCCGCCCAATCTGGGATTTCTACAGCATCACCCCAAAATTTACGTAAGACGGCAAGTTTAATCGAATTCAAAATATTAGCCGAAAGAGGTTTGCCGCTATTGACACGGTCATAAACTTCTCTTTGGAATGCCGCTTCAAGTAAATGTGTGACAAAGTTGTGATAATAGGTTCGAGAAATAGTGACTGATTTTAGCCATATTTTCTCTCTTTCCGTCTTGGCTTTATTGATTAGGTGGTTGGCCATAATCAATTCGTTTGTTGTTGATGGTGCTTCAATAAAATAAAGTGATGGTCGTGTATTTAGAATGCTTTGGTGACTGTTTGCGTATTGGAAGTGCCCAGCATGACCTAATTCGTGAGCGAGGACCATAACTTCATCTATTTGCCCATTCCAGTTTAAGAGAATGTAGGAAGAAGCGCCATAAGGTGACGAGCAAAATCCCCCAGTAGATTTTCCCTTATTTTGTGGAAAATCAATCCATCGTTGATCAAAAGCCTCGTTTACCATTTTGCGATAGTCATCACCAAGAATAGAAAGGCCATCAATGAGCAAATTTTTTGATTGTTCAATTGTCACCTTGGGCTCTAATTTGGGATCAACGGCAATTTTTAAATCCGCGTAAGTCATCCGATCTAGACCATGGATTTCTTTTAGTAGTGTCGCAAACCTTTGCATTGCCGGCGCCAATTTTTCCATAATCAAGTCGATTTGACGGTCCATAAAATCCTTAGTTACTTTTTGGTCGTGGAGAAGGTAGGTGAATACACTATCATACCCGCGCAAGTCCGCCATAATTTTTTCTTTTTGGACATGTGCTTGATAATTACTAGCAAAACCATGTTGATATTGTGCTAGTTTTTCGTAAAAGGTCTCGTAGGCCATTCTTCTTACACTGGTGTTTTGTTCATACTCATACTCATTTTCAAATAGTGTAAATGAGTTAGGATAGGTCACGCCTTCAACAATAAAATCATCAAACTTCATATCTGCTAGTTTAAAGCGATTGTAGTTACTATATGAAGCATTTAGAACTGGTGAGAGTGCAACCAATGTTTTTTCCACTTCAGACGGTAACGTATGCTTTTTTTCCTCAATTAATTCTAGTAAAAAGTTCTTGTTAGCATATGTTAGTTTGGCAGCTTCCAGCAAGATTTCATCAGTGTTAGCTTTTAGCTGACTATCAAAAAAAGAGAGCTTTTTTGAAAAACCTTGAAAACGCAACATTGCTGTTCCTTGCCGGATTTGGTTTTCTTCTGATAGAGAATCGGTGCTTGATTGAAGAGAAGAGTAAGCACCAAGCTTAACTAGTCTTGCTTGAATGTCTTGGAACTTAGTAACTGCCTGATCTATCGCCGCTGCAGTATCGATTTTATTTTCAAATTCCCGACAAAAATCATTGATGAGCGCGTCTGCATTTTCAAAAGATTTTAAATAAGATGCTTCATCTTGAAAAAGATTTGCCATATTCCAAGTATGGTTGATGTTCAATTCATTACGATTTGGTAGTTGTTTTTTCATAATTTTACCTCTAGACGAATTATATCATGCTAATTATTGACGAAATTTCTTATTTGATTGATTTTGCTAGTTACCAGAAAATGTAAGCACTATCAGGCCATAATTGACTTTTTGAAAAAAAAAACAAGTTTATCTTGAATCTTATCTTGCAAAATGTGTGATGCTACCTATTTTGATACAAATTAGCACCCCATGAATTTTTTTAGCACCATTAACAGAATTTTAGCACCCCTTAATGTATCAATATTATTGACTAATATCGTGCTATTTTCCCATATTTATTGTTTTGGAACTTGAATCTCATCGACCAACATATATACATCATCTATGATATCAAAGTAAAGATGTATTTCGTATGTAAGATCATGATTTATTATTTTTACTATGAGTTCATTTCCGTTGTATTCACTTTCTATTTGATCAATTATCGATGGATAAATCATTGAGTTCAATTCAGCAAT
>CAYZOC010000048.1:0-7028 GCA_964480275.1 uncultured Staphylococcaceae bacterium
TATAAAAGCTTATTGATTAGATTTATAGGATTAAAAGAAAATGCTAAAATATTACAAGAGGTAATGGTGAAAAAATGAATAGAAGAGGATTAGTCGTTAGTAATGCATTTACAATTTGGCCAGAGTTTTTTCATATGGTTGAAAGACTAAAGTCTGAATTTTCTCGTTATGATGTTAGGATTGAACACTTGCGTAATGATGAGGTTTTAGCCTTTATTGATGGCAGTGGAAATGCGATAACAAATTTAAATAAATATGATTTTATTATTTATTTTGATAAAGACTACCATATTGCGCGGCTGCTTGAGTTAGCAGGTTTTCGTCTTTTCAACAACGCTGAAGCAATTAGAGTATGTGATAGTAAAATGTTGACACATTTAACACTGACAAATCAGGGGATTAAAATGCCAAAAACAATTAACTATCCACTTAGGTACGGACCAGGAAGTGATGACAACTTTCATCATCACGTTATCGAAGAACTTGGATTTCCTCACGTTATTAAACATTATTTTGGCTCGCTTGGAGAACAAGTATATTTGGTAAATAATAAACAAGAATTTGATAGCATCACTAAAAAATTAGTTGATATTCCTCATCTTTATCAGGAATTTATTGGTTCTAGTTTTGGTAAAGATTTACGGATTGTTGTTGTTGGTCATCAAATTGTAGCGGCGATGGAAAGAAATGCCCAAAATCAAGGTGAGTTTAGAAGTAATATTGAAACAGGAGGAATCGGTTTACAGATTGAAATACCTCCTAGTTTTGCTGAAGTTGCAATTAAAGTATCAAAGATATTAAATCTTGATTATTGTGGGCTTGATCTTCTATATGGAAGTGAGGGCCAACCAATTTTGCTGGAAGTTAATGCCAGTGCCTATTTTTCACCAATTGAAAAGTACTCAAAAAAAGACGTAGCAGGCCGCTACGTCAAATATATTGTTGATACTATTTATAATTAATGGTTTTTTTGGCACTCTTGACAAACACCATATATGACCAAATCGTGATGAGTCATCTTAAAATTATTATCTTGGGCCACACCATTAAAATGACTTGAAACACAGCCTATTTCGAGCATTTTGTGACATTCTTCACACACCATATAATGAACATGATCGTGATGATTATAGTAATAGTACGCTAAATTATGGAGATAAATTTTACTAATAATGTTTGCACTCATCAATGTATCAATTGTGCGATAAACCGTTGAAAGATTAATATTAGCATCATTAAGTTTTTGATGAACTAACTCAGCACTAAGAGGAATATGACTGTTTTTAAAGGTCTCGATAATATCTTTTCTTTGTTTGGTTAATTTAAACTTCATTTGATAAGTTTCCCCCTTCCATAGCGGAATATATAGGCTATTAATAATGTTAGTGCATTGACAACAACAACTGTTGATCCTGTTGGTATATCAAGCGGATAAGCGATAATAATACTTAAAAACATCGTTATGGAAGAAACCACCATACTAATTATTAGCGTAGTTTTAAAACTTTTCTTGAATTGACTAGCAATAAGCGTAGGAAAGATAATCAGTGATGACACTAGTAACGCGCCAACAATTTTAACACCAATGACAATAATCAATGCACTAAGAGCGGCAAGAGTGTAGTCAAGGGCAATTGACTTGGTGCGACTAATGACGATGTTTTCCTTATCAAAGACGTTTTGATATAACTCACGATAGAAAACAAGAATAAATGAAATCGTTAACACAGCTAGAATTGAAGTAATTATGATGTCGTTGACACTAGTTGTAAGCAAAGATCCTGTCATCAGACTTTCAATCGAGATATTAAACCCGCGAGTTAAACTTATGATAATTAGACCCAGAGCGAAAGATAGTGAACTTACGACACCAATTGCCGCATCGTTATTAATAGATGCTTTAGTGGCAATAAATTTAATTAGCACACTTGCAATCGCCGCGATTACTAGCGCGATGTATAGTGGTTGATCAACAAGAATAACGCCAATGACAAAACCTAAAAAGCTAGTGTGGGCCAGTCCATCGGCCAGCATCGATTGATTGTTTAAGACAATAAACGGACTTATAAGTGAAGTTAAAAGCGCGACAAGTGCACCAATGATAAAGGCAAAAATCATGAAATTATATGTAAATATTTCAAATGGCATGGTGGTGATGCTCCTTACTTGTATATTCAGCATGAAACACGCAATAACTACCGAAAAACTTAATATTACGATCAAGATATAACACGTTATTTGAACAATCAATGTACTTTGAATCTAAGTCGTGGGTAATATTAAGTATTGTCATACCTTCTTTATTTAACTTGCGAATTATTTCGTAAAAATGTTTTCTAAACTCCGGATCAAGCGCGCTAGTTGGTTCATCAAGGACTAAGAGGTCAGGATTTGCAATAATTGCGCGAATTAATAGTACCCTTTGCCTTTGACCACCGGATAGTTCACTGAATTGTTTGTTGTAGAGATCAGCAATTTCCATCTTTTCAAGCCACTTTTTAATTAATTTTTTGTCCTTGGCTTGCATGAAGAGTCTTTGATTGGCAAAACCAGAGTATATTACTTCACCAACAGTCGTCGGAAAGTTGTTATTAACTTTAATTATTTGGGGGAGATAACCAATTTTTAATGTGTTTATTTTCACAAGTCCCTCAGTAGGTTTCATTAGTCCTAAAATTATTTTGATTAGTGTCGTCTTGCCACTGCCATTAGGTCCAAGTATATGAACAATTTCACCTTTTTCAATGTCAAAAGAAATGTCATCCAACACGGTTAAGTCGTTAAACTTTACAGTCAAATCGTGGAGATGAATCATGCCAAAACCTCTTTGAGATTTAGAATATTACGACTTAATAAATCTAAATACGACGTATTATTTTCAAAGTCAGTAAGTGACACATTATGATATCCATGCAATTCAAGAATGGTGATATCGCGATTATGTTTACTTTGAAGCTCGTTTTTCAATGTGTTTGCAAAAGTTGGCGCCGCTAATTCTTCAGTATACAAGACAGTCACGTCACTTTCGATAATAGCATCAGCAAGCCTAGCTAAATCTTGTGCAGTTGGATCAGCATCGGGTTTAATATCATCAACTAGTGAGATTATTTCAATGCCGAAGAAGTCCGCAAAATCTTCTAATGCATTATGGCCGACATAAAAGACACTTTTGGTTTGTATACTTGTTAAGTATTCTAAAAACTCACCTGCAATTGTTTCAATGTTTTCATGATATAAATTAGCGTTTTCATTGATTTCATCAACAAAATCTGGAAATTGATCGATTAATTCATCTTTTACCATATATAGTTCTAGTAAAAAGTTGTGTGGGCTAGTCCAGTAGTGAACACCATGGTGGTGGTCATGATCATCTTCGACCTCGTGGATGTGTGGCTGTTGATCATCACTAAATAGCGCCTGATGGACATTGATCACTTTGGTGTCAACAATATTCATATTTTGCACCCAAGTTTCAATCGTATCACTAGTATAGAAAAATAGTTTCGAATCGTGGATTTGTTTTGTTTGTTGGGGGGTTGGAGTATATGTATGAACTTCAACGCCAGGTGACACGACTAGAGCTTCTGTAATTGTTGTATCGTTTGTTAATTGACGGACCAAGTCATAGTGAGGGAAGATGCTTGCAGTCACATCGACTTTTGTATAATTGCTAGCACATCCTGCAACTAGTAGTGCTGTCAATATCATCGACTTGTTTAAAAATTTCATAGTATTTACCTCGCCCGATTATTGTAATCTAGTTGCAAATCATTTGCAAGTAGAAAACGTCAGTAACTTGTTTCATAGATAAATATCACCTTAGCAAGATTTAATTTGTTATATATAATTAATAAATGCTAAAATATCAAATATAGGTAGGTGATGTTTATGTTTTCATTAATCAGCACTAATTTTAGTGATTTAAATTACTGGATAAATTTTGGAAGTGCCGTGGTGCTTCTAGTTTTATCAACGATATTTTTACTCAAGTATTTGAAACGAATATTTATTACTGTTTTTTACTTTATAGTCACGCCTATTACGATTACCTTACTATTTTTTGGATATAGAGATGGATACTTAGCAGGGCTTACTCTTTACGCTGTTGCAACATTCTTATTTATTGTTACAAACATTCCTGATTTTCGTCCTCTTGTTGGTAATCCTCTCAAGAAAGATGCGACGTTCTTGGGGTTTCCTTTGAAATCAAAAAAAGGTCGGCGGAAACACTTTAAAATATATGATCGCGATGCTGTTTTTCACGAATTAGAGAATGCAGTTGATGGTCTATCAAAAACGAAGACTGGTGCACTTATCACAATTGAAAGAAATACATCACTCGACGAGATAATGCGCAATGGTGCAGTTATTAACGCTGCTGTAAATAGTCCTCTTTTGCTTAGTATTTTTTATAAAGGAACAGCTCTTCATGATGGAGCCGTTGTTATTCGTGACAATATGATTGTGGCCGCAAGCGTTTATTATACGCCTTCAACAAAGCCACTTTCAGGTAAGGTTGGCTCACGTCATCGAGCCGCATTAGGAATTAGTGAAATAAGTGATTCAGTTACGATTGTTGTTAGTGAAGAAACGGGGAGAATATCATTAGCCTACAAGGGTCTATTGCAATCAGTAAGTCGCGAAAACTTTATTCGTGTATTGACTGATTACATGGACATGGGGCTAGAAGAATAGGAGTTTATATGGGAAAATACTTTGGAACAGATGGTGTCAGAGGTCCTGCTAATGATGTATTAGATAGTAACCTCGCCTATCGAATTGGACGTTATCTAGGTAGTTTATATCGTGGAGAACAAGGGCCGAAAATTTTGATTGCCCGTGATACGCGTCTAAGTGGGCAAATGTTGTTAGCGGCACTTTCCAGTGGAATTCTATCTAGTGGAGGTGATGTTTATGACATCGGGATATCTACTACTCCGAGCGTTTCATATCTTGTAACTAAAAAAGATTTTGACTTTGGCATTATGATTAGTGCCTCTCACAATCCTTTTTATGATAATGGGATTAAAGTTTTTAGTTCAGAAGGAACTAAAATAAGTGAACAACTCGAACTAAAAATAGAAGAATATATTGAAAGTATTAAAGACTATTTACCACTTGCAAAGAATAATAAAATTGGCCGTCAATTTTTTGTTCCTGAATATATCGATGAATATGTTGAATTTATTTTATCAAGCAATGAGCAACATCATGACTTTAAACTTTTAGTTGATGCTGCTAATGGTTCGGCGAGTATTATTGCTCCTAAAGTTTTTAGTAAAATTAAATGTAGTGTTGATTTTATCGGTAGTAATCCTGATGGGATCAATATCAACTTAAAGTGTGGATCAACTCATCTAGAGACGCTTAAAGCCGGGATGAAAAGTGGAAAATATGATCTTGGAATTGCTTTTGATGGTGATGCTGATCGAATTTTACTTGTTGATAAAAACGGCGAAGAAATTGATGGTGACTTTATTCTTTACATGCTCGCTAAAGCGCTCAAGTCTAAGGGTAGATTAAAAGGTAACGCTGTAGTCGTTACTATCATGTCAAATATGGGCCTTAGTAAGGCTTTAACTCACGAGGGAATTGATGTTGTTACTGTTGGCGTTGGCGATAAGTATATCCAGGCTGAAATTCTTGAGAAGGGATACTCTCTTGGTGGCGAACAAAGTGGCCACATTATTGTTGGTGATATTCTAAATACTGGTGATGGTATTTTAAGTGCAATTCAAATCCTTAATGTCATTGCTGAATTTGGCAGTGTCGAAAAAACTTTTGATGGTTTTAGAAAGTATCCACAAAAACTTGTTAATGTTGTTGTAGAAAATAAAGATGCCGTTGTTGACTTCCCTGGTCTAAAAAAGACAGTAAAAAATCATACTGATCTATTAGATGGGCAAGGGAGAATTCTTGTACGCAAAAGTGGAACTGAACCCTTTGTTCGCGTCATGGTTGAAGCAGAAACACAAGAACTTTGTGATCAACACTGCGATGCTCTAGTTAAATATATTCAAAGCTTAGGCTTCTAGAATAAAGTTAAAATCTATACAAACACCTCAAATTCTATCTAATAGAATATGGGGTTTTTTAAATATAAAAAAACCACAACTTTTTTGCGTCATGGTCTTTTTTAAATTTAACCTAGAAAAATTATCTAGTTCCGAAGTCGCCTGTATAGTTCCATGCATCAAGGAGGAACGCAGCTTTTTTAGCGGCGGTATCACCTTCAACACCAAAGAATACATTAGTAACACCATTGTTACCGTCGGTAAAATCGACTAAAAGGATAGTTGGAGTAACAAACTTATCAACGTCAGCGCTTTCAATTCGATCAATGATTTGTTGGTCGGTGATTTTACCATTATTATAGTATTCACTTCCCATCGCTGAAGTCGCATATCCTTCAAAATAAAGAACGTTACGTTCGAGTAAGGCTTCGAATGCACTTGCAGCTGTAGCGTTTTCATCTTTCCAATCTTCATCGGTGTCTTGTTTGACGTCGATTGTTTTAAGATTATATTTGGCCCCGACAAAGCGATCATCATTATAATCCGCTAATTCTTCGAACCCATCTCTTGCGGATTCACAAGCAGAACAAGTTTCACTGGTAAACAGAAGGAAGAACTTTTGCGCGTCTTTTGCTTCGATTTTAACACCATCAGCATCATTTTCAGTGTTATAAATTTTGTCTAGTAGGGTTTGTGCTTCACTAGTTTCGCCACCTTTAAGGGAAACTTGGAACTTTTCGTAATAGGCGTGAGCACTATTGCGACGATCATTAATATCATTAATGCCTTGGACGATTGATGGAATTGAGAAGATTACGGCAAAGATAACACCAACAATAAGTAATGGTTGAATCCAAGCGGTATCCTTAATCCAGCGACCGATACGGACAAAGAATTGTCCAATTACTGCTAAAACTTTTTTCATGTATAACCTCCTATATTTAGAAAATATAGCATTAATATGATAGCATTCAACAACCATCAATTCAACAATAAAAATATTTCTTTTTTGCC
>CAYZOC010000049.1:0-7002 GCA_964480275.1 uncultured Staphylococcaceae bacterium
ATTTATCTCTTTCTGGTACTGATGAGGCAAGCGGAATTCAAGCTGCGGAAGTTTATGGCGTTGACTTTGTTTATCGCCTGGCGGGTGGCCTATTTGAAGATGTCTCGGTTGAAAACTATGTCCCCAAAAAAACACTTCTAAGATTTGAAGGCTTGTTTAATGGAACTGTTTGTTACAATATGTATGATATGGGGGCCACACCAGCTTATGATGGTAAAGTATATTACGCATTAAGAAGTGGGAATATTAGTGTGCAAAACCTTATTTTTGCCGCAAGTGGTGGAGTTGGAGTTGCAACAACTTATTCGACAACGACCTTTCCTCCACGCATTGAAACTTAATAAGATGTTAATTATCTTTAAAATTAATCATTAAATTAGTAAACTAAATTTATTAAAGGTGAATTTATGAAAAATAGCGAACGCAAACCATTCTTTCGTCTCGTCAAGCGTGTTCTCAGTCTTTTTATTTCGCGCCCATATTTTTGTAAAGATGATGCTGAAATTAAAAACGGCTCGATTTTCATATGTAATCACGTTGGATCAACGGTTCCTCTCAAATTAGAACTACATTTCAATCGCCCCTTTAAATTTTGGGGCACGTATGAAATGACTTTTTCTTTTAAAGAAAGATGGAAATATTTAGCGTATACATATTTTTATAAGAAAAAACACAACCCCCTGTGGTTAGCTAAAATTAAAGCAAGTCTAGCTAATCCCTTCGTGGGGATGTTTTATAAAGGAATGCAGTTAATACCAACCTATCAAGATTTAAGACTGATAAAAACAATCAAATATAGTGTCGACTATTTAGAAAGTGGAAAAAATATTGTCGTATTTCCGGAAAATTCAAGTGATGGTTATCACGAGGTATTAAAGGAATATTACGCAGGGTTTCTATTGCTCGCTAAAAAGTTTTATGAACAGACAAATAAAGATATCAACATATATAATATGTACTATCGAAAAAAAGATAATCGTATGCTTTTTGACCGTGTGTATTCCATTAGCGAAATAATTAAAGACACGCGTGACATTCGCATTATTGCTAGTGAGTTTAAAAATAGAGCCAATTTCTTAGCCAATTCATAAATGGGAGATATAAAACATGGATAAATCACTACAAGATGAAATTAAACATATACAAAGTCTACTAGGCGATGATGCCAAAGAAAATCTCAATGTCCTTGTTGAATTAAGTGAGAGTAGTGTCTATCAAAATCACCCGCTGGCCAAGGAAATTCATAAAGAGATCGGCCGCCTTATTTTTGAAAATCTTGATGAAGAAAAGCAAAATGAATTTAATAAGCAAGTCGATGATGAGGTCGAACATTTACTTGAAAAAGCTGAAAATCTAGTGGGGAAAGCTAAACTTAATGAGGCAATAAAACTGCTTGATTTGTATCTAAAAGAAGAGGTCAACTTTAGTGAGTTAAATCGAAAAGGTCATGCTTTTAATGCCCGAACACTATTTGAACATATGTATCAAATGTATATTAGTGACGACGAACTAGAATTAGTCGATCCACCATTTGATTTTTCGCGCGCCTATCAAATTAAAGCTTATATTTTTAGTGAAAAGAAGAAATATTTAGAAGCATTTGAAGCTTATAACAATGCTCTAAAATGGAATCCGCTGAATGTTTCTTGTCATCTTGAAATCATTGATCTTCTCAAGTTGACTAATCAGAGCGATCTACTACTTGAGCATTTAAATATTTTTTATAATCACACATATTTACCTGATGAATTTGCCGCTTATCTTCGGCAAAGTGCTTATTACTATGTTGACAAGGAAAAATATGAAATCGCGCAATCCTTACTTGTAATTAGCAAACAATTCGTAAAAAGTCAGATTGTAGAGCATGAACTAGAATATATTGCCACTAAGCTAGGTGATAAAAAAACTGTTAGTGTCGAAGAGGCAAAACGTATTTTAAATAAAAACAAAATCCCGTATACACTTTCAAAAGAAATGGAAAGAGCGCTCAACTCTTTTATCGGAGGCTTAAAAGATCACGAAGATGCCGATGAATACGTGGAATGGATGCTTTCTCTACTTGAAGTTTATGCGACCATCTAAGACTACTACTCAATATTTATTGATTTAAAATAAACAATTAACAGGAGAAAAGTATATGAAAAATGGAAAAAAATTGTTGTTCAATCTTATGCCCGCACTGTTAGGATTTGCTATTTTTCTAACAATGTTTTTTGCCTCAATCATCAGTAAAAATGGTGATTCTTATTATAGTGGTTTAGAATTAGCGTTTGGCCGCGTATATTATTTATTCGGGACCGAGGTTAGTAGAATTATGTTTAGCCCGCTTATTACTTTAGCCTATATTCTCCCGCTTATTCTAACGGGATTGATTGTAGTGTTTACATTTTTAAACAGCTTAAAAACAATCAAGATCATTAAAATTATCACGATGTTCGTTTTCTTACTAAGTGCTATTAGTTTGTTAACGATTATGAATATCGCTCAAATTAGAACACCTGAGCTTATAGGTGATGGATATAACTTCTCTAACTTTGCCGACACTGATCTTTATCGACTTACTTTTGGGACAATTATAGCACTGATTTTAAGTTTTATCGGCTGTGGTTTAATTGCTACTGATTTAGCCTTAGAAACATTTAAAAAATAATTTCAATTTAATTTTTTTTAATTCAACACCTTCTTTTTTAATAAGCTTTAATACTAAAAGACTATTTGTTAAGTTATAATTAAAAATATAGTCAAGGAGGCTTTATTATGTCCGCATTAGAAATTGTTCTTGTTAGTGTCTTAGGCGGGCTAGTTCTCGTTGCCGTTTTTTATCTACTTGTTTTTCACACAAATAAAAATAATCGCCTGCAAATCTTTGATGTGATAAATGAAAACGCCAAAGAGGCGGGGATTGTATTTTTTGGGGATAGCCTTACCGATTTTTTTCCGATTCAAGATTTTTTTCCAAGTCATGTAATTTATAACCGCGGAATTGCAGGCGATACAACTAAAGATTTATTAAAAAGAATCGATAACGTGATTGCGATTCGTCCAAGCAAGATTTTTATGCAAATCGGCACTAATGATCTTGGTAAGGGAGCAAAACCTCTTGATATTGTTCGACGGATTGATAAAATTTATCAGCTTTTAACTGAAGCGTTACCCAATGTTGAAGTCATCGTAATATCACTTTATCCTGTTTCCCACCACAAGATGTGGTTGTCACCAATTATTGCTGGGATTAGATCAAATAAAAGAATCCGTGAGGTCAATTATCTGCTCCGTGACACTTGTAAAAACAAAGACATTAAATACATTGATTTATATGCCAAACTTGAAGACAGCAAGGGCCGCATCAATCGGGCCTATACGCTTGAGGGTCTTCATATCTCTGGACTTGGATACAGGGTTATAAGCAATGAGATTCGGCCATATCTAGACTAATTTTATTCTAAAATTACTATTTTATGATAGTCTTATTAATAATATGCTAGTTAAGCCTAGCTTTTATCGTGATATAATAACTAGTGAAATTTATGAAAAAAATTACGACAAAATTTGAACAAATAACGGAAACTCTAAGTGATAGTGAACAAAAAGCACTAGATCATTTTTTCCTTGAACTAGGAACAAGAGTAATTGTTGCTTATAACGTCAAAAAGAAAATCATTGAAGATTTTGAACGAGCAATTATATATTTTCTTAAAAATGGCCTAAGTGTTAAAGATGCTCTAACACGTTTAGACATCGCTAATCTTGGTGGTTTTTATTCGCGACCAGCCTCTAGATGGTTTGCCCTTGATTATGCAGCAAAAATTTATCCACTCTCACTTGCTCACGGCGAGATGAATCTTTTCCGACTTTCGATATATCTAAAAAAACCAGTTGTTGCTGAAATTTTACAAATGGCGCTTACTTTTACGATTAAACGCTTCCCACAATTTTCGACAACATTAAAAAAAGGTTTTTTCTGGCATTATTTGGATTCAAACAAAAATCACTACCAAGCAGAACAAGAAGTAACAAGACCTTTCGTCCCAATCAGTGTTTCACTGACTGGCTCGAAAACATTTAAAGTTCTTTATTTCAATAACCGCATTAGTGTCGAGATTTTTCATGCCTTAACTGATGGATCTGGTGGTCTTGTGTTTCTAAAAACACTAGTAAGAGAATATTTCCGTCTTCTTGGTATTGAATCTAGTCTTGATGAAACTACGTTTGATATTAATGTGGCTCCCGATCAAGCAGAAGACCGCAATGAATTTGCTTATGCTCCAAAGAGTCAATCCTCGGGCTTTATTAATAAAAAATCTTTACAGATGAGTGGAAAGATTACGCGGATAAAGCCATGTCAAATTCTTCACTTTAAGATGGATTCCAAACGACTGCTTGCTGTTGCCAAGGCTAACAATACGACGGTTACCGGTTATATTATCACGCTGATGTTGATTGCAAATAAATATGCTACTGAAGCATCTAATGGTGATTTAACTGTGCAAATACCCTTAAATATGCGCAAGTTTTTCCCATCAAAAACAATACGTAATTTTAGTATGTATTTTGGTGTAAGACTGCCACTTAGTAGTGTAACAACAACCCAATCAATCATTAGTGAAGTTAATCGGCAATTGCTAGAAAATTCTAGTAAAGAAAAAATGACTGAGATGATGTATTCCACCAAACAAATGGTTAATAAACTCAAATTTATTCCTCTTTTCATTAAGACGCCGATTGCTCGAAGAGTTTATGGTTTTATTGGGGAGCGAAGTTTTACAAACACACTATCTAATCTAGGGGTTGTTTCCTTTCCTGATCAATTAGTTGAACATATCGAAAGTTTAGACTTTATTCTTGGAACTTCCGTCTTAAACCGGGCTAATGTGGCGCTTGTCACTTTTAATAATAAGACAACCTTATCGATTGCAAAAATAACGCTCGATAGTGCATTCGAAGAACGGCTTTTATCGCTACTTGAGCAAGATCAAATCCCAATTACGATTGAAGGGAGTGATGTCTATGAAAATGTTAAATACATACCCACCCGCAAAAAGACAAAAGATCCAAAGAAGTAAAATTATTGAAATAGCGAGATGGCCATTTCTTATTGCTACTTTTGGCCTCCCAATTATTAATATTTTTACCGGTCAACCATGGTGGAGTCTAGTTGCCCTATGGTCGATGTGGATAGTTTGGAACATGCTTTTTTCACCACAATTAGTTGAATACAACCGCATTAGTAATGCTGTCCGGCTTATTACATATACAGCTATTTTATTGCTTTTGATTCACTTCTTTATTAACCCAGCCTGGGTTGAGGCAATTAATGTGCTAGCCATAGTCGGATTTAGTGGTGTAACACTGCTTGGTATTCTCTTTTTCTCTAATCTCCATAAACAGCGCCATAATTTATTTCCTTTGCTATTATTTCTTATTGTTACTGTTGGTCTAGCGGTGACGGGCATTATTATTTGGCGGGAAACATCACCATGGCAAATAATTACACTTTTAACTACTGGTGGCGCATTTTTAATTACAACAATCATCGTTTTGCGTAAAGATTTACTTCGTGAATTTGCTAAAAGATTTCATGTTAAGTAATCTTTTAACACTTGTTATTTTATATATATAAATCTAATTGGAGGCAATATGAAAATTGGACTCATCGGTGTCGGCAATATGGGTGAGGCACTTTTGGCTGGGCTGCTTTATAACACAAAGAGTGAAGATGTATTTTTTACCGCTCAATCAAGCGCGACAATTAAAAGAATTTTACATAAATATAACATTACTAACTGTCGCTCAAACTTGGAGTTAGCTCTCGAGTGTCAAGTAATCATCCTCGCGACAAAGCCAAATGTATATTATTCGATTATTGAAGAAATTCTTCCGGCACTAGCAAAAGATAAAATTTTAATTAGTATTACGCCTTCTTTTAGTATTGCTAAGTTAGAACAATTAAGTGGGCATCGCGCTATTATTGTGCGAACTATTCCTAATACACCAGTAAAAGTGCGAGCGGGAATTATTCTGACTGCCTTTCAAAAAGATGTTGATATAAAAACAAAACAGTTGATTGATGATATATTTTCACCACTAGGAAAAGTAATTGAAATCAAAGAAGAATATTTCGCGGTCGCTAGTAGTCTTAGTGGTTCTAGTCCAGCACTAGTTGAATACTTGATCAAGGCGTTTATTGAGTATGGCCTCACAAAGGGGATCGACCCGCAAATAGTCAAAAAGCTTGTTGTCGATAGTTTTAGTGGTACGAGTAAACTAGTTGATAATAGTAGCGAGGATCTTTTAGAAATGATTGATGCGGTATGCTCAAAAGGTGGGTCTACGATTGAAGGTATTGAATATCTTGATAAGAGCGAAGTTACAACAATTATTTTTAATAGTCTAGATGCGATTACCCGCCGCTTTTTGCAAATGGAGCAAGATTAAATGCATCCCGACCGTCTCCGCCACCTATATCAAGAAAACAAAGATGATAATGGTGAATATATTCTTTATTGGATGCAAAGAAGTCAGCGTGTAAATTATAATCACTGTTTGTCTCACGCTATAAGACTTGCAAATGCTAATAAACTACCACTTGTTGTTGTTTTCAATCTGACAAATAGTTTTTTAGGTGCCTCAAGTGCCCATTTCATATTTATGATTGAAGGATTAAAAGAAGTTAAGGACGATTTAGAAAAACTTGGAGTTATTTTTATCATAAAGATCGGAAATTTTACCGAAAACATTAGTAATTTAGCCGCTAAGTCAGATACGACGATTTTTGACTTTGCATATTTAAGGCAAGAAAGAAAATGGCGGCGCGAGGTTTATGAGCAAATTGTCCGCCAAAAGCTTGCAATTAACATTGATCTCGTCGAAAGTGATGTAATCGTTCCCGTTGAAAAAGCTTATGATAAGGTTGCATATGGGGCCTATGTCCTGCGCCCACATCTTAACCGACTAGTAAATGATTATTTAGATTTTGACTTTCTAGCACCATTAGAAAATAAA
>CAYZOC010000050.1:0-6874 GCA_964480275.1 uncultured Staphylococcaceae bacterium
GGACTCCACCTTTAATTTAATAGATTTAGCCAGTGAATTAAGGATTCCACCTTTTATTTCATAGATTCAAAACCGCAAGCACTACTGCTCACGGCTAGTTATTGTGACTGATCAATTTCTGAATTTGTATCAGCATTAGTTTCTTTTTTGTCTTTTTCCATTTCCACTAGGGTAATTTGAGCCTCAAGAAGCTTTCTTATTTGGCCAAGACGTTGTTTTTCTTCATTGCTCATTTGTGGATTAGTCGTTGCTAGATCAATATCTCGAATTGATTCATTATAAATATTGATGCCATACTGCTCCATGAAAATGCCAAAAATAACTAATAACACCGCAAAAATATAGCGTAAACTTGCAAAAACTAATGTAATAAAGGTGATTGTTGTCAAGAGGACAATCATAATATCACTTATACTTTCTGACCAAAATTGCTTGACGAGTATTCCGATGGCAATAGAAATAACTGCTGCAAGAAGCAATAAGGGCAAAATGAAAACCAGATTGTACTTACGATAGACGAGGCGGGCGAAACTTTGATTAAAATATTTTTGCTTGATCTGATCAACCTTAGCCCGCGTTTTTGTGAATAAGTTAACATGAATAAAAACAAAGAAAAAGCGTTTAATAAGCATATAAACAAAGGTAAAAACAAATGTGAAACTCATCGCAAGGAGTGGAATAAAAGAGTAGGAATTTAGAAAGTCTAAATTATCATTCAAATAGACTAATGCTTGATCATAATCAGCAGTTTCAATCAAAGTAAGAAAATCAGCATAAATATTTGCCACTGTCGGATCATTATTTATTGCATAAAAAATGGTTGAAGATGTCGCAATGTAAAAAGCTATGATACTAAATAGAAAAGCAAATAAAATCGTGCGTAAAGGAACCATGATCCTAATTGAATCAAAACGGAAAAACTGTTTAACGAGGCGGAAAAAATAATTTTGCTTTTGTTCTAGCCCTTGTTTGATTGGCGCAACATAGTATGAGGATAAGGCCATTAAAAGTGGCGCAACAGCAAAAAGAAGCAGGGCAATAAAGATACCCGGTATATAGTAGTCAAGGACCACGGAAATAATTGTGACAAAAAGAACCATTAAAAGTGAAAGATAAAAATAACTATCCTTTGTTAATTTTAATGTCTCTTTTACTTCAGCAAAAAACTTTTTGAAGCTAGCCTCATTCATCAATTCTTACTCTTCTTTCGTTGGTTGAGCCGATCAATATCTTGAACAATTTCGTGAAGTTCTTCCGGGTTAAATATTCTTACTTCCCGCGACTCAATGGCATCGATCAAACGATAGAAGTCACAACGATTGATGATGAAAGTAGACTCATCATTATTTAATTTTGTAACATCGCATTCATCATTTACGATAACAATATTGATAAGCATTTCTGGTTCAATACCTGTCGCTAACGCAAGTTTATCAAGCCGATACTTGTTCGTATAAAGCGGATTATCTATTTCGCGACCCTTACGGTTTTTCCGCTCAACTAGCAATAGTTTTTGATCATGAATATCGCCTTTTAAACTTCCATCAAAAAAAGCATCACCAATTACATATATATATTTGTTACCAAAAAGAACGTGATCATAGCTTATATATTGGTTGCTATCAATTTTTAATTTTAAAACATTAATTAAATAAAAGTCCTTATAGAGTGCAACCTTATTTATCGTGCGAAAGTAGGCATTTGGAAGATTATGTCGTAATTGGTATCTACTTATTAATTTCCAAACAAGCACCAAAATAGCAATTGCGACAAGAAGAGCAACTGCTGCAACAAGTAGTTTTTGATAAATGTTCATCTCTAATAAGTAGTAAATCATATAACTATTCTGCAATTTCTAAAGCTAAATTTATCATATTAACAAGTCCGTTTTGTCTTTCTTCAACTGTGGCCTTGTGAGAAAAATCGTGAAAATTATCAGTTACGGATAAGAGACATAATGCTTTTTTGCCAAGACGTGCGGCAGTAGTGTACAAACCATAACTTTCCATTTCAACACCCATTACACCTAGTTTTTCCCACTTTTTCCACATATCTCTATCTTCATCATAGAAAACATCAGCAGAAAGTATATTACCAACATGAACTGGAAGGTTTTTGGCCTTGAGTGCGTTATAAGCCTTAACGGCTAATTCAAAATCAGCAATGGCGGAATATGTACCATTTAGTCCAAACTGGCAAGCCCAATTTGAGTCAGTGCAAGCTCCACTAGCAATTAGCACATCAAAAAGCTTAATATGTTTTTGATAAGTGCCACATGTTCCCACTCTAATAATTGTTTCAACGCCATAGCTTGTATAGAGCTCATGAGAATAAATCCCAACGCTAGGAATTCCCATTCCGCTGGCCATGACCGATACTCTTTTTCCATCTTTTGTATAGCCTGTATAACCAAAAATATTTCTAACATCTGTTACTAGTTCGGCATCGACTAAAAAGTTTTTAGCAATCCATTCGGCACGCTTTGGATCGCCAGGCATTAACACGGTTTTTGCAAACGCCCCTTCTTTTGCATTAATATGTGGTGTTCCCATAAATAAATCTCCTCTTATTTCTATTATTAATTCATGTGTATTATATCATAATCTAACGACTTGTTGGCCTAGCTTTATTGCTTTTTGCCGGCATTTGATAAAATTGGATTTTTTCTTTTACGCTATCTTTTGTTGCTTCATTGAAATATTTATCTTCATCGCGTTGATTGTCAAAAATAAGTGATTGTCGGGCATCAACTACGTAAGTGCCAGCGACAAAGTCATGAATAGCCTTAGCACCCCTAGATACTGTCACAGCAGCACTAGTAATAAATAGGGGAATAACTAGAAGTGGAAGCGACGCACCAAGCTCTAAGATACCCATCACTAAATAGCGAATAACGACTTGTGAACGCCGAATTTTAAATCCTTTACTATCAACAAGGGCTAGACCAGTAATATATTTACCAAGTGTTTGACCATGACCAAAGAGTAGAGGAATAACAAGACTTGGCATTAATCCACCGACGACAATAGCGCTAGCGCCGCCAATAAATAGTAAATTCCGATGTGGGAGTCTTGCATCTAAATATGCCTGAGAATTTTCTAAGTCTTTGATGGCATTATTGTAGATTTTTGTCCACTCAAGTTGACGGTGATCAGCACTAATCAATGGTTTAAATTCGATTTCAATTTGATCGCCAGTTTCATTAAAGTTAAACTTGGTATCATCTCTACCTCTTCCTAGGACCATTACATAAAAATCAAAACTACTATCGCTACGATAATACACTGAATTGCGATATGTAAAAAGTTTTTCATCGCTATTTGGACGGTTGACATCTAAGTAAAATTCTTTAACTCTCGTTAAATAAAACTCTTCATTATTACCTTCAGTAATAGCTTGTTCGAAGCTTAGGAGTCGCTGTTCTTCACCAACTACATAATAGAGTCCTGATGTAGCTTTTACTTGATGAAAATTTTCACTAACCGTACGACCATAATCGGTAGTATAAAATATCGCATCAAGCGACATATAGGCCAATAGACCAATGATAATTGTGACAGCAAAATCTATAAGGAAGGCACCAAGCCTTCGATGAAATGGTGCCTCCGAAATATTTTTGTGTTTTCTTACGACTCGCGTCATTAAATCCGCTCCACAATGACAACACGGAAGCGTTCCAACGTTAATGGACTTGATAGTGTTTGACCGGTTAGTTCACCCTTGCTATCAAATAAAACCTTTACTTGGCCGCTACCAAAATTAAATGTTTCAACTGTTGAATCATTTTCTGCTAAGCGGCCGACGTAGAACGAATAAATTGCTCCACTACTAGTGTAACTTGCGGCATCAATTTTATTTTCAGTCGCCATTGCCGCCCATGATAGTGGTGGAATAGTATTTTCCCAGTGTCTAAAATTATTACTAGCTTCAGTAGCGGTTTTAAGCCGGAATGGTTGTCCTTCTTCACTTAAGCGGAAATTAATAAGATTCTTGTAAGCATTAAAGTAATCAAGCCATTTAACTTTATCTGCCCAGCGATATCGATTAGTTTCATAGCCGATATTATAGGAATTACCGCTATAAAATTGATCATTAAGTTCGGCACTTTCATAGAAGTGAGTAGCAATAAATTCAGCACCAGCCTCCGAGGTTTCATCAAAAGGTTTTGTCCTACCGATTTCATCTCCTCCTTGGAAGAAAGGAATACCTAGACTAGTTAAGACAATACTATTTGCGGTCGTTGCCGCTCTCATTGCTAACTCTTCATTACCACCAAAACTAAAGAGCATTTGATCAAATAGGGCAAAATTATCATGACTTCCAGCATACTGGACGTTTTTACTTGGATTGTTATTTAATTTATCACCATAGTAGCTACCATTAATACCAGCAAGCATCCCCTTGGTTTTATTCATAAAGTCTGGGTTTTGTTCATTGTCTAAAATCCCTTTATTAATCCAACCCCAGTGCGAATTATGACGAATGCTATTTTCACCTTTAAGGCCGTTGCGACCCTGATCATTAAAGGCGCCAACCCGTGTATTAGCTAGGCTGCCACGATTTACTTTGTAACCGCCAGAATAGTGACCAGCAGCATCCCATGGCTCGCCCCAAATGACTACATCATCAAAACCATTTTCTGCCAGTGTTTGATCAATAAGAATCATTGTCTCATCGGCAATTAGTTCCATTAAATCAAAGCGGAATCCTTTAATATTAAACTCCTCGGCCCAAAATAGGACTGAGTCGGCGATAAATTTAGCGGCCATCTTATTTTCACTAGCGAAAACATTACCAACGCCCGAGTCATTATTTAAACTCCAGTCTTGATTATAACGGAAATAGTAACCAGGCACGATTTTGTTAAAGTTTGAAGCGCTAGCACTAGCGACGTGATTGTATACAACATCCATAATTATTCGTATATCATTATCAGCAAAAGTCTCAACTACTTGTTTAAACTCTTGCACCCTAACTTCGCCACGATATGGATTAGAAGCATACGATCCTTCAAGAGCGTTAAAATTAAGTGGATTATAACCCCAGTTGTGTCCTGGAGGGACTTCAGTTTCAACTGGTTCATCATTTTCATCAAGTTCAGTAACTGTTCTTGGAATCTCATAGTTACTTTGATCATAGAATGGCATTAATTGTATTGCGTTTACACCCAATTCTTTAAGATGATCAAACCCAGTTGTCACGGTAGTTTCACCACTAGTGTAGGTTGTTCCTTCTTCAATAAGACCGAGGTATTTACCCCGTTTATCTTCGGAGCCGTTCCAATTTTCATCCGTCGTTAAATCCGCAACATGCATTTCATAAACAACAAGATCAGTTGGGGCGGCAATAGGAGTTAGTTTTGCATCAATATCCTTAAAAGTACTCGTTTCATAACGGTCAAAATCAATAACTTGCCCACGTAAACCATTTACTCCGACGTTTTTTGCATAGGGGTCAACAACTTCACTAACACCATTAGAGTTAGTTACTCGATACGTATAAAATTTAAGATTTAAATCACCCTCAACAGTATATGACCATACTCCATTAGCACCTAAGACCATATCATAGCGCGCGTTTGGTGTATCGCTAAGAATATTGCCAGTAAGTGTTGATGGCGAACCATAATTATATATATGTAATCTTACAGCAGTAGAGGTAGGTGCCCATAATTTGAATGTAGTACGCTCTTCAGAATAAGTTGCACCTAAATCGTCCTCGTTATAAGTAAATGCGCTCGTAAAGGATGGAGTTTTATATAATGCACGAGGAGATACTAATTTTACTTTAGTTTTATTGTGACTTTCATAAGTTGCGCGAATTTCATATCGCTTCTGTAATTCAGCGGACTTATCAAGAGTTAGTACATCACTAGCGGAACTAGCTGTGTACGCCTTTGCAAATACATCATCAATGTATAACTCATAGCCACTTGGTTGAGCGGTAGATGTCACTTCAAGCGTAGTAAAAGATAAGAAGTCAGCACTAATTATTCTATCACCAAGAGCATCTGCAGCTCGACCATAAAATTCTAAGACATTACCATCACCAATAATTGTATATACGCTTAAAACACCATCAGTTTGGCCAAAGTCACTATATTTAATATAAGCATCACTAGTTTGGAATGCCCAGCTATTAACTGAGCGGATAATTAAGTAGATTCCGTTAACAGTCTTAAATAAAGAGGTGTCAATACGGAAATATGCCCAATCACCTTCGACGATTGTCCAATTATATGCCTTACCATCTGTACCACCTTCATCCCAGAGCCACAATTGATATTTGTCAAAGTCAATGCCTCCAGGGTTAAAATAGATATCGATGTAAGGTGGAACTTCGCCAGGCGAAATTGGAGTACCAACGATATTTCCTTCTCCTTCTTCCGAACTAGATGATCCTTCACTTGTTAGCGAGTCTGATGGATCGCTAGTTGTATCATCACTACTTGAAATAGGTTCGCTAGTTGTACCATCGCTGGTAGCATCAGAAATACTCGTAGTATCTGAAATAGAGGGTTGACTGGCACTAGAATTATCTGTTCCACAACCGACAACTAATAATGATGCGACGATTCCAAGAAAAATCCGATTAACTGTTTTGTTCATATAAGTACCTCACTTTATATTTTACCACACTCATGTTCATGATTAAAATAGAAGAATTAGTTGGTGAAAAACTCAAATTTTATCAAATATGAAGAATATTAATGCTTGTCTCTAATTCATCCACCATCCATATATGATACTTGGAAACTCATCAAAATAGAGTAATTAAATGAATCAACAATTCTTTTAAAATAAAGATAATATTTGCAATGTACAAAACTTTTGCCATTAATTTTTATATATATTTAATTAACAACAACGACCAA
>CAYZOC010000051.1:0-6856 GCA_964480275.1 uncultured Staphylococcaceae bacterium
AGCAAGGAGGACGAGACTTGTAATAACAAGCCCTTTTTCGATTTTCTCAAATCCTCGCACTAGCAATAATATTCCAATCACAATCATCGCGATGGAAAGAATCATCGTCATAATTGGATTATCAGAACTACCAACGCCAACGAAGGCTAAGGCGCCAATAATTATTAGGAAAATTGCGACAATTTTTTTAGCTGTTGCTGATTGCATAATATACCTCACTCGAGTAGTATTCTTATTATATTTTGTATCAGGTCAAAAATCCCGTATTTATTTTTTTATTTTCTTACTATATCGCTTTAATAGAGCAGGGTGAAAATGTTAAATTATTATTCGGTAATAATACCGAAAGGAGTCTTTTTATGTTTGATAATCTCATCATTGATTCATGGCAGAAGGGTGTCTTATATATTGTAACAATATTAAGCTTTATCTTACTCCATATTCTTGCGCGTAAACGCCTTAAATTTTCATATCGAGTTCTAATTGCCCTCGGTCTAGGACTAGTCGTTGGCCTTACTCTTGGTCCAGCTTCATCGACGATTCGCCCAATTGGTCAACTTTATGTCAGGCTGATTATGATGGTTGTTATTCCCCTCGTATTCTTTTCGATCCTTCGAAGTTTTACTTCGCTTGGGACAACGGGGAAACTAAGAAATATTGCTCTTTGGTCGCTATTTTGGCTGTTATCGACAACAGCGGTTGCAACGATTTTAGGTTTACTTGGTGCTTCAATTTTCCAAATTGGCAAAGAGTTTGATGTCAGTGACATCGTCTATACACCCCGGGAAATCACGCCAATTGAAAATGTGATATTAAGTCTCTTTCCTAACAATATTATTGCTCACATGAGTGCCAATCAAGTGATTCCAATTATAATCTTTGCAATTTTTATTGCTCTTGCCATTAATTTTGAAATCAAACGGCGCCCAGAAAAAGTAAAACCAATCACCGACTTTATCGAAGCGGGTAATACAGTGATGATCAGGGTGACAAAGACGGTGATCAAATTCACTCCTTATGGTGTTTTTGCCCTTATCGCCCATGCCGCAAGTCGTAATGACTTAGATACATTAAAGACGTTAGCAATTTATATTGGTCTGATGTATGGCGTAATGCTCATTCACTTCCTATTCATTCAACTTGGACTAATTAGTGCTGTCGGTCGCCTTAATCCACTTAAGTTTGTGAAAAATATTTATCCCGCCCAAATCGTTGCCTTAACGACCCAAAGTAGTTATGGAACACTTCCTGTTACAGTTAAGACTTTGACGGATCGCGTTGGTGTCTCTGAGCGGATTGCAAGTTTTGTTGGTCCGATTGGCGCTAATGTGGGGATGAATGCTTGTGGGGGTATTTTCCCGGCAATGGTTGCCATTTTCACGGCCAATGCCTTTGGCATCAATCTCGTCTTTACTGACTATCTTTTAATTGTCTTTACTACGACTATTGCTTCAATCGGGATTGCTGGGGTTCCAGGAATTGCGACAATCGCCTCCACAGTCGTGCTTGCGACCCTTGGTTTACCAATCGAAGGCATCGCCCTTGTTGCTGGTGTTGATGCCCTGATTGATATGGGAAGAACAGCGGTTAATGTTACAGGGACGATGGTCGCAGCAACTCTAACGGCGAAAAAAGAAGGCGAACTAGATCTTAATATTTTCAATATGGATAAAACAAATATAGAAGTAGTTGCTGAAGCCGATTAAGATATATAAAAATCTAAGTAGTAAAAGGTGTTGGAATCATCAAAGTTTCAACCCTTTTTCAATACATTATGCACTTGTTACAATTTATCTAGAGAAAAATTATACGAAATTTTAATTGTGCTGGTTTAGGTGGTGTTATCTCCCCGATCAAAGAGGTCGAAGCAATTCTTGGTAGTTCTAGTACTGATCAAATCATGAAAACGGGACTCTCGATGTATGATTTTGATTTAGAAATTATTATTGTTGATACCAAAGACTACTCTTCGTGGAATGATGTCAAACTTCTATATAATGATTTATATGCCCAACTACTAGCGGGACAAACAATCGAATCTAGTCTTCTAGATACATATCAAGCTAGTCTTGATGTATTAAAAACTAGTGACTAAGAAAGATAATTGGTCAATGGTTTTTATCATCGACTAATTTCACTTTTTTTTGCTTTCATAAAAAAAGATAAAGTGCTATTATTATTTTTGTATTCCATCGAAGAAGGTAATTATAATGCATAAATCAATTTCTTTAACTATTTTATTAGCCACGATATTAAGTGGCTGCAGTAGTGCTTCTAGTAGTGAGGATGTTTCGACACCTGATAGTACAAGTCAACAACCATCACTAAGCCAGGCTGATGAAAACTCTCAGCCATCGCTAACTAGTCAATTTATTCCACCTACTAGTGATAGTTCCTCACTTGAAGAATCTTCATCATCTCCGCTGCCATCAACAAGTGAAGACGCTATAAGTAGTGAAGAAATAACTACTAGCATCGAAGAAGTAACTAGTGAAGAAACTAGCACCAGTCACGAAGATAGTGCTGTTACTAATTATTATCGTGATGTTGATTTAGCGCTCTCTGGTACTAGTTTAAAAAACGAACTTTACGATAAAATCAAGGGTCATCAAGCCTATAGTTATTCAAGTCTTAATGGACATATGAAGACGACAGATCGGGACTGGAAGCTCTCACCTGATCCAAGTGATAGTAATCCATATATGGTTTTAATCTATGGAACCTATAACTTTGATCCAACAAGTGCTAAAAGACATAGTACGAATAACACAATTTGGGACAAGGAACATATTTGGGCAAAGTCCCATGGTGATTTTGGCACGACGACTGGTGTCGGCAGTGATTTACATAATTTGCGCGCAAGTGATAAGTATAATAATAACAATCGCGGCAGTTACGACTTTGGTCGTGTTGATAGTCTCGTCAAATATGTTCGCGACAATAATAATACTGGTAACAATTCGGGAAAAATCGGCAAGCAAAATGGCTTCGGTGAAAGCAATGTCTATGAACCACTAGATATGTATAAGGGTGATGTTGCCCGTGCATTATTTTATATGGCAACTCGCTACAGTAGTGGTTATCCGATTCTAAATTTATCTGATAGTATTACGGGCCGAACTGGATCACCTGGTAAACATGGAATTTTATCTGTGATGCTAGAGTGGAACAAACTCGATCCAGTCGATGAATTTGAATTCAACCGTAATGGTCTAGTGCAAAACTTACAAAATAATCGAAATCCTTTCATTGATTATCCATTTTTAGCGGATGCAATTTGGGGATAAATAAAAAAATATAGGTATAGCAATATACCTTTTCTATTTGTAAATAAAACGTTAAAATATTTTTATGAACAACTTAAAACTTCGGCAGGCCGACCATCGTGACCTGCCCGAAATTATCGTGATTATTGATTTAGCTCGCAAGGCGATGAAGGCTCATGGTTCGGGCCAGTGGCAAGATGGCACTCCGACAGCGCAAACAATTGCAAATGATATAAATAATCAGCAATTTTTTGTTGCAACACTGAATAAGCATATTGTGGGCTGTATGGCCCTTTTAGATTATGAAGAAGGATATGATGTTTTGCTTGAAGGAGCCTTTATTCATCATGATAAATACAAAGTTATTCACCGGTTTGCAACGCATCAAGACTTCGTTAACAATGGAATTGCGGGTTTTATGTTAGAGGAGGCAGAACTAATTGCCAAGGCTAAGGCCGTCAATTTGATCCGCATTGATACACATCAAAAGAATATACCAATGATGAGACTCCTTGATAAACATGGCTATGTTAATTGTGGCAAGACGCTGATTGAGAAGAACAAACTAAGAGTGGTGTTTGAAAAGGCGATTTAGTGATATAATAGCCCTGTTGCCACCGGGTAACGAAAGTGCACACGCACTCGTTATACATCGTTAGGTCATAGAAGATGTATAGCTAGGAGGGCGCTTTTTTTATGAAAATGAAAATAATTAAACAACATTTAAAACTATTTACGCGCTTTGAAATTAGTCTTTGGCTATTTTCTATTGTTACACTAGTGCTAGCGTTTCTTGTAAGTGGAACCAACTATTTTAATCTAGCAACATCACTAATTGGTGTCACAGCGCTTATTTACTTGGCTAAAGGTGAACCAATAGGTCAAGTTCTATCCGCATTATTTAGTATTGTCTACGCTATTGCTAGTTATACTTTTAACTATTATGGCGAGATGATTACCTATTTAGCAATGACACTTCCTAGTAGTCTTTTTGCGACCTATATTTGGTTTAGACATCCTCATAAAAAGGGCGCTACTCAGGTACAAATCGTCCCACTTAATCTTCGAAAAATTTTATTTATTATGCTCGTATCACCACTAGTTACCCTTGCCTTCTATTTTGTTTTAAAAAGTTTAGTAACGCCTAATTTAATATTCTCAACCATATCGATTGCCACTAGTATCGTCGCGAGTCTTTTAACCTTTTTCCGCTCCCGTTACTATGCACTTGCCTATGCACTTAATGACATAATTCTTATTGTTCTATGGAGTCTAGCCGCAAGTGTTAATATCAGCTATCTACCGCTAGTTATTTGTTTTGTAATCTTTCTAATTAATGACTTATATGCCTTCTATAATTGGAAAAGACTAGCAGACAAACAAAACACACATACAATTATAAAGGAGTATAACCATGAATAATCACGAACAAACTGTCAAAGATGTAACAAACTTTCTCTTTATTAAAGATGGAAAAGTGTTGCTAGGAATGAAAAAACGCGGCTTTGGTGTCAATAAGTTTAATGGCTTCGGTGGTAAATTAAAGACGGGCGAGACAATCTTAGAAGCAGCACTTAGAGAAGCAAAAGAAGAAGCCGGGCTCACCCCAACTGTTTATGAAAAGTATGCGATCATTGATTTTTCTAATAGTTATCCTTTAAGAATGCACCTCTTCGTGGCGAGCGCCTGGGAAGGTCAAGTCGTTGAAAGTGAAGAGATGCAGCCAGTCTGGTTTAATTTTGAAGACATCCCCTACAAGGAAATGTGGGAAGATGATATTTATTGGTTGCCATATATTCTAAGTGGAAAAAAAATAATTGCCTCGTTTACGTTTGAAAATGATGATGATGTTGATGGAACAAAAGAAAACCATGTCGTCAAGCACACAATTCAAGTTGTGCCCAAGCTTGATTAGACAGCTAGCTAGACAATAATGTGCCCACCCTTTGCATATAATTAGTCTTTTGCTCCAAATTTATTTACTATTTATTTAATAGAACTAATTAAAAGGTAAAAGCGATGAAAACGACTAACACGCAAATTGAAACATATTTAGAAACACTGAGCGAGCCACGCAAAGAAGAAATTATCCTCCTTGTTGATATGATAAAAAATATCACTGGTCAAAAACCACAACTTTGGAATGATATCATCGGCTTTGGTCATGCCCATTATGTATATCAAAGTGGTCATCAAGGAGAAATGCCGCTTATTGGCCTTGCCAGTCGTAAAACGAGTATCACACTTTACTTATCTTATGATGTAAAGGCATTACTAAGCGAGATAACTCTTGGCCACTATAAACTTGGCAAGGGTTGTTTATACATAAAAAAACTAAGCGATGTCAATCTTCAAGGATTACAAATTCTGATTGCTAGAGCGCTTAGTGTTGTTAAAAGCTATGACTTCATAAAAATTATTGAAGGATAGTCTAGCGATATTGAAAGTAGATATAGTGTTTATCTTCGACGTGTTTGAATAGACCAAAAATTTGCGAAAAATCAAACTTGTGCTTGTGTTCCTTGAGATAATTTTCAATCACTTTTTTATATTCGCCATTGAGCATATCAAGGTATTCTTCCTCACTTGCTTCAATTTCTAGAAAGTTTTGGTGTTTTAACTTTGCAATTTTAATATCGCCACTTGCTCTAACTTCATCAGTAACACTAGTAAGGTAGAGAAAAACACTACTGTCCTTGTCTTTTTCCCTGATGCGCACTTCATAGGTAAAAGATTCGCCGGTAGCGATATTACCTTGCGAAATAAAATCCTTAACTTTAGTCTTAGCTTGTGTGAGTGTTTCACCAATCGCGTAGACGAGTGTATGTATATCTAGGTTTGTAAAATTGAATTTCATAGGATCCCCCTCCTTATAATAGTAAAAGCATTTGGAGTTTAAAGTCAATTTGTTATGCAAAAATCCCACTTTTTTTATTAAATAAAAAAATAACGATTATAATACTATTAGTTATATAAGAGGGAATTATGGAACATAAAATCGAGCAGGCGACAATTGAAGATTTGACTTTTTTAATGATGCTAGAAAAACAAGCATTTATTCCAGCTCGACAGTTTAATGTTTCCTCTCTTAAACGCGCGATTACTAGTAAAAGTCAACTAGTATATCTAATTAAATATCACGATACCAATGTCGGTAGTGCTATTATTCATGTCTATGAAAAAAGATGGTGATTCTATTCACTAGCAGTTCTTCAAGACTTTCAAAATATGGGGCTTGGACGGATACTTTTAAGCTTTCTAATTGATAAGGCCAAGGCCAATAATGTAGTTCGTTTTACGCTGGAAGTTGATGCTCAAGAACCAAAGCTTATCGCCTGGTATCAATCATTTGGCTTTGCGATAGTTGAAAAACTGCCAGATTATTATGGTGATAACATTGATGGTTATAAGATGGAGTTAATCATTGGGCATAATCATCGGAAGACGATTAATCTTATTGTTACCGATCAAAATCTACCCTGGGCGAGACATCTAAAAAATGTCGAGCTTACGAGTGCAGAAGATTTTCTCAGTAATCCTCGATATCAAAAAGACGAATTTCGTGTTTTTAATCTTTGTGCAAGTTATGA
>CAYZOC010000052.1:0-6854 GCA_964480275.1 uncultured Staphylococcaceae bacterium
AACTTTCATAAAAGTGGTGGAGCTGACGAGGATCGAACTCGCTACCTCATCGTTGCGAACGATGCGCTCTCCCAGATGAGCTACAGCCCCACTCTTAAAATATATTACTATCATATCTCTAATTTATCAATTAAAAATTATTCCTCTTCTTCAATTTCCGCTACATCACTAATCTTCGTGAATTTACCATCTAAGCGCCGGAATGTTTTATCAAAATTAATGACATGATTGTTAAGCGCTGATAGTGAACCATTAAGGTTTCCCCATCGCTCATTTAAAAGTCGGAAGTCATTGGCAAGACTTGCAATTTGCTTGTTTAGTTCTTGGAGTTTTTGACTCCGTTTATATTCGATCATTAAGTTTCTTAGCGTGTGCAAAACTGGTTGTAAAGTAGCAGGAGAAACTAAAATAACATTCTTTTTGCGTGCCATTTCCGCAATGTCGAAAAGATTAACATGAATAAAGTTATATATTTCATCACTAGGAAAATAGCAAAGCGCATAATCGGTTGTCAGCTCCTTGATAATATATTTTTTGGCGATTTCCTCGATTGCATCTTTTACATCATTCTTAAATAGTCTTAATCTATCTTCATTGATAGTTCCATCTTCATTAAATATTTCAAGATAATTAGCATAAGGAAATTTGGCATCAATCAAAAGCATATTTCCCTTTGTTCGTGGTAGATAAATAACTGCATCAGGGCGAATCATATCACCTTGGATGGTAAATGTTTGTTGGGTTTTATACATATCCGGTGTTGATTCAAAGATATTATCTAAGATTGCCTCGAGCAAGAACTCACCAAATTTTCCCCGCTTGATGTTGTTGCCACTGATGACTTGTGTTAGTTGGCCGACACTTTCTCCAAGTTTACTTACTTCCTTGTTAGCGCTATTTAAGGCCTCAATTTGCTTGCCTAGATTTGTTAGATTTTCGCCTTGGACCTTGTTAGCGCCAACTAGCGCCTGATTGACACTATTGTTTAGTTCTTTGAGTTTGTTTTCAATTTGCTCTCCAAGTTTTTTACTCTTTTCCGCGTCGCTTTCCAGTGCTTTCTTACTATTATCGGCTAGTGTTAGTTGGATTTGGTGACGTAAGTCTTTGTTTAAATCTTCAAGTTGCCGATTAAGATTAAAGATTTTTTCATGCATTTCGAGATCAACTTTTTGCTCTATTTTTACTTCTTTTCGCTTCGTCACAATAAAAATTAGGACAATAAGCGCCACTAGGGCAAGAGAAACAAGACTAATTAGAACGTAATCATGTATTTCCATATTTATACCTCGACTTTAAGTAAATTATAGCATTTTTTGGTCTTTTTTTTAAAATGGCCGACAATACAAATTTGTCAGTATTTTTCAAGACTACTAATTAAGTTTTTAATGTTTATAATAGGGGTATGGAAAAAGTATTTGCTGTCATTGATCTCAAGAGTTTTTATGCAACTGTCGAGTGTAATAAACGCGGACTTGACCCTTTTAAGGCCCCACTTGTTGTTTGTGATGAGTTTCGCGGACCTGGTTCAATTATCATGTCGGTAACGCCATATTTAAAAACTCTAGGCTGCAAAAACGTTATGCGCCGATTCGATCTTCCCAAGGGTATCGACTATATATATGCGCGGCCCAACATGGAGCAATATGTACTTAAATCCACTGAATTTAATGCAATATTACTTGATTACTTTGCCGATGAAGATATTCATCCCTATTCAATTGATGAAACCTTCATTCACTTGACTCCCTACCTTAGTCTTTACAAAATGAGTGCATATCAGCTTGTCGTAAAAATCATTAAAGAGCTTAAAAGTCGCCTTAGTTTAATTGCCGCTGCTGGGATTGGTCCCAATATGTTTATGGCTAAATGCGCACTTGATATCGAGGCCAAAAAAACAAGTGAACAAGTCGCAGAGTGGTTTAAAAAAGACGTTAGCGAAAAACTTTGGAAAGTCAGCCCGATTACTAAAATTTGGGGGATAAGTCGCGGCTATGAAAAGCGCTTGGCAAGTCTTGGCTTATTTAATATGGAAGATGTCGCGAAAACTCCAAAAGGTAAGTTAAAAGATGCCTTAGGTGTTCTTGGTGAACAAATATGGGAACACGCTAATGGGATTGATGAAAGTGATATGAAAGAACAGTACCACACAAAGAGTAAGTCCTTTACAAGTGGGCAAGTTCTTCATCGTGATTATGATATCGAAGAAGCCCCAACACTTATTAGAGAAATGTGTGATGAAATATGTAGTCGCTTACGTAAATATAACCTTAAAGCGGGCTTAGTCGCGCTTGGTGTTTTAGAGACTAAACCACAAAACAAAAACTATAGTAAGAGTATAAGTCTTATCCGCCCTACCAATGATAACAATGAGTTATTTAAGGCGTTCATGCTCATTTTCGATAGCTTTCCGCTTAAAAAACCAATTCGTCAACTGTTTCTTAATGTTGGTGATGTGAAAAATCAGAACTTCGAACAAGTTAGTCTCTTTGATGAATTGACAGGCGAGAAACAAAATCGCCTCTGGGATACACTCGATCAAATTCAAACGCGCTTTGGTAAAGATAAACTCATGAGGGCCAACGCACTTACCCGTTCCTCGACATATTTAAAACGCGCTAATCAAATTGGAGGTCATCGTAAATGAGTAGAAAAATGGTTAAATGGGCCCCGTTTGTTAGCCTTAAAGAGCAAACAATATATTTAAACCGCCTCAAAAAAGAAAAACTTAAAGTTGAACGGCCACTTTTAAGTGAAGACGAAATCAGTGAAATTAACGACAAACTTGTTAATTATCATGGAGAGGTCCTTAGAATTACTTATTATGACCAGGGTTTTGTCAAAGAAATTAGCGCGATAATCAAAAAAATTGATACGATAAATAAAAAAGTCGTCACAACTGACTTAGCAATCAATTTTGACGACTTAATAAGATTAGAAGACTAAATTAAATTCCATTACGACCGGATTATGATCACTATAGACAAAGCCATAACCATAACGGGGATCGCTTAACTCTAGTGCCTCTTCTTGGCCGTTAATGCCACTGCCAATAGTTTCAACACTATCGACGATGATATTATCACTAACAAGGAAGCCATCAATTGAGCACATAAAGTTATCGATGATATCATTTTCATTTTTATCGACAAAGGCAATTGAAGCATCGCGCGCGCTTGGAAGATTAACTGGTCCATAGGCAACAAGGTCAGTTCCACTTAGATCAAAACTATATGGTTCCGTCTCCCCTGTTTTCGGATTAAAAAAGTCAGCGCCTTCATTAATACTGCGGTCAGCCCGTAAGAAATTATACCAGTCTGTTTTAAATCCTTCTTGCTCTTGTTGATTAAACCAAGTAGCGCTAGTAAAATCAACTGCATCATTACTAACAATTAAATCATGATTAAAGTCGCCACCAACAACAACATAATTTTCTTTGTCGTTATAGTTACGGGCACTGACGACAGCCTCTTTTAAATCAAGGAGCTGCGCTTTTCGTATTTCACCAGTCGCATCATAGGCCGACATATGCACATTAAAGACAAAAAGCAAACGGTCGTCACCATCAATCTCGATTTGTGTGACACTAAAGGCCCGATCAAGATCGAAAAAGCGATCAAAGAAACCATCACTAAGGCTAAATTCATGACGATCAGCGCTCTTTACTTGATATTTACTATAAGTTGTAATTCCTGAATTAGACGCGCCTATTGGTGAAGTAAAAGGATACATCAAATAGCCTGAATGATAATTGGAAGCAAAAATTGAAGCATAATCAGCATGGGCAAGATCACCAAGTGCGAGCTGATCGACTTGATAACTGCGCGTTGAGCCATGATCGACTTCTTGATAGAGCGCAAAATCAACTGCCCCATAACGGGGACTAATATTTTCAACTATTGTTTGATAAGCCCCATTAGTGTTATTGGTTGCGGCTAGCTTCGATAAAGCGCGACTATATTCGCCCGCCGTATTACTAGCACCTTGACTGGCCTTATACTCGTCTTTAAACTCCGCCTTATCCATAAAGAAAGAGTATTCACGGCTATAGGCACCAAAGCCAATATTATAGGTTGAAATCGTTAGTCCATCATTAATAATCTTTGTTTTAGTCAACTTACTTGTTGGATTATTTTCAACATCAAGTTCAACATTACCAATTCGCGAATAGTCTATTGCTAAGTAGGCAACATATCCGCCTACAAGGAGGACGACAACTAAAACTAGTGCGCCCACACTAACAAAGATTCGTTTGATAATCTTTTTCATATTATTATTTTAGAACGCCCAGGTTCCATCTCTAAACACACTAAATTCACGACCATCACTTGTAATACCGGTGATTGACATATCATCAGTCCCAATCATGAAGTCGACGTGAATCAAGGAGTCATTGACACCCTTGGCAATTATTTCTTCATGGCTCATTTGGTCAAAACCAGGAATGACCATGTTAAATCCCCGACCAAGTGCAATATGGCAGCTTGCATTTTCATCAAAGAGAGTATTAAAGAAGAGAATGCCGGCTTTATTGATGGGTGATTCTTTGGGAACAAGGGCGACTTCGCCAATATATCCACTAGTTTCATCCATATTAAGCATTTCTTTTAGTAGTTCTTCGTTTTGTTCAGCACCAAATTCAACTGCTTTGCCATCTTTAAAACGAATCCAAAACTTATCAATGATTTCACCATTATAGGATAGTGGTTTTGAAGCATAAACAATGCCTTCAGCTTTACCCTTCATTGGCGTTGTAAAACATTCTTCAGTCGGAATGTTTGGATTAAAGTATGTGCCACTAATTGTATGTTCGCCACCCGCTAGGAAGTGGGCGCCTGGAATTAGTCCAACTTTAAAGTCAGTACCATTTCCGGCTTTATAGCGAAGTTCAACTAGATCAAGACCATTGAGGAAGGTTGCGTGTTTGCTCATTCTGGCATTGTGTTCTTGCCAGTTAGCGACTGGATTACCTTCAAAGGCCCGACTTGCTTTAAGAATTTCTTCCCATAGTTTGTCTTTTGCTTTTTTAGGACTTAAATCAGGAAATAACTTTTTAGCCCAGGCCTTGCCACTAGCTGCCGCAATAACCCATTGATAGCGATCTTCCATCTGATCAATATAAGGTTTAATAATAGGATAGCGAAGCTTCATGGCTTGCGCTCTTTTTTGTTGGTCAATACCTTTTTCACCATCAGGATCACTTGATTCAATGAAAATTTTCACTGGTAAGACATCAACGCGATGTTGATACTTTGCCTTTTCCCATTCTAATACTTCACCAAGGGTTTTCACCTTTTGATATTTATTGTGTAGTTTGGTTAGACGGTCATCCAACCAATCGATGGTGACGCGTTTTGCCTTCTTTTTGTAGGCATACTCAACTAGCATCATGACAAAATCGGCTTGTTCAAGTTCGGCAATAATATTTACCTCTTGGCCTTTTTGCACATTAGCGCCAGTGTTTACAATGAGTTTAGCGTATTGTTTAATTAATCTTTTTTTCATATATTTCCTCTTTTCTATATTTTTGAAGGTTGATCCTTCTTGTTAGTTATATAAGCTTCGACAAGATTTTTTTGGAGCCTTAGTCTAGTTAATAATCCAACTCCCTTAGGAACAGGTGTTTGTAATCTAACATCTAAATTAGGATAAACATCACCCACAAGCACACCATCAACCCGGTTGATACCAACATCAATAACAACCGCACTTTTTTTTAATGTTTGGTTTTTAAGAAATGATGGACGGCCAACAGCGACGACAATAATATCAGCGTGCGCTAAATAAAAATTCATATCTTCTTGACTTGTTTTGGAGTGGAGTGTCACTACATTAGCATCTAATTCCACTAATAGCTTTGCCATTGGTCTACCAACGATATTTGAGCGACCAATTACAACAGCGTTTTGACTACGAATTTCAATTTTCTCCGCGAGTAAATAATCAATTATTCCTTGGGGAGTGCAGGGAAGAAACTTTGTCAGGGGATGAAAACCATCAACATCTTTAAGGGGATTAACCGCCTGTTTGATGTGTTCTTCATTGATGTGCTTTGCTAGAGGCATTTGCACAATGATTCCATCGATTGAAGCATCTTCATTAGCCGCAGATATTTTTTTTATCAAGTCTAATTCACTGATCGAAGATGGTAATTTTAATAGATCAACCTTAACGCCAATCTCGCCTCCATCTTTAATCTTTCCGCGAATATAAGAATCACTAGCAGCGTCTTCATTTGCTTGAATGATTAATAACTTAGGGGCTCGTTTAAAACTTGCAACTTTTTGCCTTAAAATAGTCTTTTCGTTTGCTACATAATCAACAATTTTCATTCTTCTATTATACCACTACTATTACTGAAAACACTTACTCAAATAGAAAAACCACTTATTTAGAACTAAAACAATGTGGTTTTTGTACTGAAATATTTTTGATAAGTGCTAATTTTTAATATTAATAACTGAATCACGGATGATAAAATTACCTGGAACACTTATGACCTCTTGGAGATTAGGATTGTCGATTAGACGTACAAGTAGGTCACAAGCAATCTTACTCATTTCATGTAGAGGTTGCTTGACAGTTGTAAGTTTGGTTTCTAATATCGAGGAATAAAAAATATCATCAAAGCCAACTAGACTTAAGTCATTAGGTATTTTTATATTCTTTTCTCGTGATTTTTCCATCACTCCATAAGCTTGCAAGTCATTGAAAGCAAATATTGCCGTCACTTTCCCAAGAAATTTTGCTGCTCCACGATGTCCAGTCTCAATATCATAATTCCCATAATAGACTAAATCCTCGTCAAAGGGTAACTTCGCCTCAAAAAGTGCCTTTTTAATGCCATTGTATCGTCC
>CAYZOC010000053.1:0-6833 GCA_964480275.1 uncultured Staphylococcaceae bacterium
ACATCTGGCTGTGAACCAGACATTCGTGGGTTCGATTCCCATCGTTCGCCCCATTTTGAAAAAAATAGACCCTATGGGTCTTTTTTTCATGGGGCAAACGATGGAAGTCTTGGTCAAGGAGATGTTTATCTCTCCTATTTATAAGCAAGGTAATAAATATGGGTGCTAACAAGGGACATGCAAACGAGTATGAAATTATCAATGCGATGAATGGTAAGAAAATTAGTGAATTACCTCGACATTTTTCAAAGTGGTTGTTTCTTCTATTTAATAACGTTAGTACGTTATTAGAAGTAAAAAAACTTAATAATGAGCAAAAAGCTGACATTTTGATTAAGGGAGGGGAGTGTAAAAGATATATCTCAATTAAAAGTGGTGATTCTAATTCTTTTCACTCAGAGCCAATTAGTAGTTTTATCCCATTTTTACGCTCGCTAGGTGTCAGTGAAATCACCTTAAGAACAATTGTGTTTTTTCATTTTGGTGATAATACATTCGATGGAACTGGCAAGACTAGATTTACATCAAAGGAACTACGAAGAGTGAGTCCTGAGCGTTATAAAAAAGCTAGTATCGAATTTAGCGATCAGAATATTATTAAAGAAGTTATTGAGCGATGTGTTACAAAGGGACGCTTTCGGTCAAATCATACAATAGATGGGATTTATCATGGCACGGTTAATCAAAGAATCTTTCTTTCTTTTGATGCTATTCATAAAACACTATTAAGAACAAGTAATCGGCGAAAAAATGGAACAATTAACATTGGGATGTTGACCTATCAACCAGGAAGTCGTAATTTATGGGGTATTCCCGGTTCTGAAATAAAAAGAACCCAGTCGGAAATTTAGTGGCGAAGTTTTATGAAGGATGCAAGTTCATATATCAAATATAATAAATAAAATAGACCAATTCCATTGACTAAAAGACAATAAATAATAAAAACAAAATGAAGAATAATTTTTTTACTTTCTAGAGGTGATAATGTTTTAATTAACGCCCTAAATATGAATCGATAGTAACTTTTATATTTGCGTGAGCAATCAACTTACTATTGGTATTTTTTCTGTTTTAAATGTTTTTCAGTAAAAAAGATAGATTTATTTAGATTTAACAATGTATAGCAAATTTATCTTTACTTGAATACTCTAATTAAGAAGACAATATCACTAGATGAAAAAGTAGAAATGTATGATAAAATATAAAAGATTTGCCGAGGTTCAACGTTGTTAATTTAAATAATTAAATATATTTGAACCACTATCACTGAGAAAGAGGAACAACGTATGAAGAAAAATTTTGTTACAATTACGACCGTTATTTTTACGCTGACACTAGCCTTATTGGGATTTTTACTAGGTTCCCCAAGCCTTAGTCAACTTCAACTCGACACACTAACAATTTTGCTGATTGTTTGTGGAATTAGCATCGCCTATTGTTTTATTGCTGGGGAAATTACAAAAAACAATTCACAAGTTGATAAGCTTTGGTCGATTTTACCAATCGTCTATGCCTGGATTATTGTTGCGAAGAGTGATTTTAATCTTCGCTTGCTAGTCATGGCGATTCTTATTACGATTTGGGGCGTTAGACTAACATTAAACTTTGCCAAAAAAGGTGCTTATTCGCTAAAGTTTTGGTCTGGCGAAGAAGACTATCGCTGGGTTGTTTTAAGAGAAAACCCAAAATTAAAAAAATGGTGGAAATGGGCAGCATTTAACCTACTTTTTATTTCGATTTATCAAAATCTACTCGTACTCGCAATCACATTTCCAATGCTTGTTGTCATGGAATCAACGATTGCTTTAAATGTATTTGATGTGATAATTGCTGTGTTTTTACTTGGATTTATCATCTTTGAAACTATTGCCGATCGGCAACAAATGGCTTTTCAAACAAAAAAATATGAACTTTTAAGTCAAGGTAAAAAGCTTGAAGAGCTACCAAATCCTTTTAATAAAGGATTCACCACTACAGGCTTATGGTCACGTTCTCGTCATCCTAATTATTTTGCGGAACAATCAATATGGTTTGTACTTTATCTTTTCACTATTAGTTCCGGTGTTGCGAGCTATTTCTTCTTTAACTGGACGATCATTGGATCAATGCTCTTGATTCTATTATTCATCGGTAGTTCAAAGTTCTCGGAAAGTATTTCAATGAGTAAGTATCCAGAATATAAAAAATATGCTGATGAAGTTTTTAAATATGTCCCACTTCGGGAATATCAAGATTAATAGTGCGCGAAATTTATTAACAATACCAACAATATTATTGCCGGCGTACAAGTTAGTTCTTATTTACTTAGATTATTAAAAATAACTAAGTCGAACAAATAAGTTTTAAAGTTATGTTACATTATTTTCAAAGAAACAAGGTGGTTAATATGAATATTAAAGATCGTTTTATTCGTTACGTAAAAATCGACACACAAAGTGATGCCAGTTCATTGACGAGCCCTTCGACCAACAAGCAACTTGATCTTTCTAGATTACTAGAAGAGGAGTTAAAAGAACTCGAGGCCAAAAATGTTATTCTTGATGAATTTGGTATAGTCTACGCGATGATTCCTGCTAATGTAAAGGGACCATCTAAAAAGATTGGTCTAGTTGCGCACGTTGATACCGCTGGGGAAATGTCAGGGAAAAATGTTACACCACGGATAATCAAAAACTATCAGGGTGAAGATATTATCTTAAACAAGCACAAGAATATCATCATGAGAGTTGAAGAATTCCCGCATCTAAAGCGAGTCATTGGTCAAGATATTGTCGTGACAGATGGCACAACACTATTAGGTGCCGATGATAAAGCCGGAGTGGCAATTATTATGGATGTTGTTCGACATTTAAAAGAACATCCAGAAATTCCTCATGGTGATATTAAAATCGCCTTTACGCCAGATGAAGAAATTGGCCGCGGTGTAGATAACTTTAATGTCGCATATTTTGATGCCGACTTTGCTTATACGCTTGATGGTAGTGATATGCAAGTTATCAATTTTGAAAACTTTAATGCCGCTTCCGCGGATGTTGTTATCAAAGGTAGTTCTATTCATCCCGGCGATGCTAAAGATAAGATGGTTAACGCTATTTTAGTGGCGATGGAATTCAACGCCTTACTTCCACAAGAAGATGTCCCACACCTTACGGAGGGCTATCAAGGTTTCAATCACATTACGAACATCGAAGGTGAAGTTGAAAACGCAAAAATGCACTATATTATCCGTCATCATGATGCGGATAAACTTGAAAAGCAAAAGCAAGATTTTATTAATGCCGCAAATATACTTAACTCTCGCTATAGCGAAGATACTGTAACTTTGACACTAACAGATAGTTATCGTAATATGGGGCCTTTACTACAAGCTAATCCTGAAGCGCTTGATCGGGTCTATGATACATATAAACGCTTAGGTATTGAGCTATTTGCCTTGCCAATTCGAGGAGGGACGGATGGTGCCCAATTATCCTATAAGGGATTATTAACCCCAAATATCGGTACTGGTGGATATAACTTTCATGGTAAATATGAATTTGTTTCATTAACACAAATGCAAAAAATGGTTGATGTCGTTGTTGATCTAGTTACAAATAGATAAATGGAAATTATCTCTTGTCGAATAAGAAAAAGTAATGCATTTATTTTAGAGACAAGTTATAAATAAAGGCCCTAGGGGTCTTTTTTCTTAGTTTGTTTGCGTTTGATAGGCCGTTAGATTAACCGTATATACAACGACACTGTTTGCGCGATAAATGTAACCACTTTCGTTTTCATCATAAAGACGAGCATAATATAGTTGGGTAGCTTGTTCTTCATTGGCAAGGACAATAACTTGTGTCCAACCATCATCTTGATTAACATAGCCTTGATACAATTTTTTAACTTCAACTTCTAGGCTATATTTTGTGTTGAGTTGATTTTGATAGTATTCATAAGATTCTTGATCGTAAGTTTGAAATTCATAGCCAATTGCCTAGAGTTTGCTGACAATATAGTTTTCAGTTTCGTCATTTGCCTTTTCAATTAGATCAATTAGAACCTTGCTCTCTTCGGCGACGAAATCAACAAAATCTTGGGCTAAATCCTTTTGTGTTGCAGTCGATGTTCCTTCAATATCATTAATTTCTTCAAGTGGTGACGCTGTTCCACTAGTTAAATTAATATCCGTTTCAAAGTTAAATACTGTATCGCCACTATCGTATGTCCCCTCCCCTTTTTCAAGAAAGAAAACAATATAGTCCTCATCTGCTACCGCATTAAGGCGTGAACTGTTCATCGCACTTGGTGCAATTGGCATATAGGCGTAAAGATCATCATCTCCAAAGCTATTGTCGAATTGAATAGTTACAGGACTTGAACCCAGAGTGCCTAGACTGATTGCTTGTCCACTCACAGTGATATCGTTTGTAAAAATGTCTAGTCCAGTTAGTGTAGAACTCCCACAAGCGGAGAGTAGCACAAAGAAAAGTGTTAGACTCGAAAACCGACGACTAACTTTTTGCAATTTCCTATGATTCCCCTTTGATTAGTATTGCTAATTTTATTTTATTAAAATTCGACAAAATTGACAATATTTTTTTCATCAGGCTTTTTTCAATTAACTTAAGTCATTTTTTTGCTGTAATATAAATTTAGCTAACACCTTAATTTTTAGCATTAAAACTAAAAACAACCCACTGTCGGCTATTGATCTATTTTTCTCAGTTGATTAAGAAAATTTAGTTGATAGCAAAATTTCTTAAAAAGCAAAACACTATCTTATTCGCTTGATTCTCTTCAAATTTTAACTTACTCGTTTAATTTGTTGTTAATTATTCTCCATAAAATGATAAAATATTTTTATGATTCATAGTAAAAAATTAAAACCTCTATTTAAAAAACTCGCGGCGATGGACAAAAAGCGTGGTTCGATCGAGGACTTTGTTGAAAACGAGTATATTGATGAACGCGGTGTTGCCATCATTGATGTGAGACTCAGTAGTGCTGACATTATATTTTCACCATACTCAGATAAAAAGGTATTAAATCACCACTTAATGAATTATATTGATTCGCAAGCCGATCCAATTTCGCCAGAGAAACCACTAATTATCAATTTTATTGTCGATGACGTTAGTCGGATTGATCAGGAGTTTATTCGCAAGGCCATTAAACGCTACTACTGGCTCTCGTATAAATCAATGACAAGTGACTTACGAAGAATCAACATTACGTCACTACTTTTTCTTCTTATTGGTATTGGTATCACAATCATTTATCAAACACTTGCAAGATTAGAAATTGATGTGTTTGCTAACGAGATTATTCTCATTGCTTCGTGGGTGTTTATTTGGGAATCTGTCACACGTTTCACCTTTAATCGAAGAGCCAAACAACTTGAACGTGTTAATGAAGGACAAATGGCGGTTGCGACTGTTAGATTCGTTAGTAAAAAAGATATGGAAACGTTGGGTGAAAATTTTGACCAAAGGACTGATTAACTAATAGATAGGGAGATTTAATCTATATATGCTTGATTATACTAAAACAGCAGTAAATATAATTTTGGAAGATTTACGTAAATTTGCCAAAATTGTCAAAACTATTTCTCTTGTTTTTACAACGGGATATTTTATTTTTGTCCTTGTCATGCGTTCGGGGATATTAATTGCGAATATTGTTCTTGCTAGTCTTTTCTTTATTTATACAATTTTTGAGTTGATCGCCACTAAAAAAGACATAAAAAAAATTAGAAAGATTGTCAAAAAGAGCTTCCATTGGATCAAGTTAAGCATCAAACTTTTGACACTTTTAGCAATGGTCTATGGTATTTATACCGCGACAACTGGTATTTCCGACCTCTCAATTATTTTTGTTACGCTTGTGATTGTCCTTTGGATCTTCCAAGTTCTATTAGAATTGTTTATTCAAATATTTGAAAACAAGATGGATCTATTTATTGCTGGTTGGAACAAAGATATTGAGGATATAAAACGGCCCATCACTAGTATTAAGAATGTATTTAGACGTGTCAAAGGCGAGCAACTCCCACCCCAACCGGAAAAATCAAAAGAATTATTAATTTTAGAAAAACGCCTTGAACAAACACAAGTCAAAAAGCCAAAACGTCAAAGAAAAACTAAGAAAAATGCAGTGACAAAAGTTGAGCCAATTAAAAACAAACGGCAAAAAAGAACTTCAAAAGTTAAAGATAAGCCCGAGCAATCAACGAGCAAAAAAGCTAATGACAATGAGACTAAGTTACTGCCGATGAAGAGTAAAAAGTGAGCCTTTGTTAATTATTTTCTCTTAAGTAAACGACTAAATTAACTAAAATAATTACCATATTGGCTAGGAGTTTATAATAAATATAGTGTAATATAAAAGTTGATTTATAAATTTTATCGTGCGTAAAAACATGGATGACTTCTTCATTGTAAGGATGACAATTGTCCTTAGTGCCGCGATTATTATCGCTCTGCTTTTATACATTTTTATGCTGGTCACCGTGTTAAGGGGCTTTTATTTGCGGCCTTGGGTTTAACAAGTTCAAGTATCGGTTTTACCTTTGCAACACTACTACCACCACTTGATATCCTTATATATTTTGCGAATATTCTCTTTGCCTTAGGTGTGATGCTATTTTTACTTAGCACGCAACGAATGATTGAGAGGAAAGCTAACCATCTTGAAATAATTATCGTTTTAACACTATTTTCACTAAGTTTAGCTTTCTTCCATTTTATAATTCACCTAGTTGAAATCCGCCAAGTGCTCGTTAGTGCGGTAGTAAAACATTTATCTCTTTCTGGTACTGATGAGGCAAGCGGAATTCAAGCTGCGGAAGTTTA
>CAYZOC010000054.1:0-6626 GCA_964480275.1 uncultured Staphylococcaceae bacterium
GAAAAAGCAATATTTAAGTCTGTTTTTAGAATTGATATTCATCTCCATTTTTTACTTGCCATTCATCTCGGTTAGTGGGCTAGGTGAGATGAGTCTAGCATATAATGATATTCAACTTGCCTTCATTGTCCCCCTTATCTATTTGATAATTATTATTACACTTGAAATTGTTATAAAAGCAAAAACACAGAGAAATATTGATTATATAGTAGTGGGGATAATGAGTATTTTTACACTAATTGTTTTTTTATCAGCGATTCGTCGAATTGATTATTCCAATTATTCCTCCATGACGATTAGTTATGCCCCTTTTGTAGGAATGGTGATAGTGTTCTTATATTTTATGCTTGTTATCAAGTCTAAAAGTTTAGACACTCATTCAAAAGTTTTTGAAAAGTCGGATAATAAAGTAATCAACAAAGTTAGCTATCAATCCGAGACTAGAATGGTGGAAAAACCTTTGGAAGAAACCAAGGTCAAGGTCAAAGAAGACATGATAATAGCTAGTGTTAACAATAAAACAACTGTTACTGATGATAAGGATAAAACCATAACTAAAGTCAATGTCGAAGTTAATGATGTTAAAAACAAGCAAGTTAAACCAAAAGTTAAGATTGATTATGAAACACTCCTTGATAAATTTATGGCGAATGAAATTAGTTATAAAGAATTCAAAGAAGAAAAAGTTAAATTACTTGGAAAAAAATAAAGAATCCTTATATTTTGAACAAAATTAATTACTTATACTAGTATTAATACTTTTACACAAATAAATGTTATTATCATTGAGGCTTATCATAGATAAGGGCATAAAAGATAAAGTAGAGGTGCAAATATGCTAGATGTAAGAAACGTAACACTCCAGTTTGGTGGAAGAGTTTTATTCAAGGATGTGAATGTTTCATTTACTCCGGGAAACTGCTATGGCATCATCGGTGCTAACGGGGCGGGTAAATCAACATTTTTAAGAATTCTTTCCGGTGATTTAGAACCAAATAAGGGTGATGTCGTTCTTGGTTCTCATCAAAGAATGTCAGTTTTAAGACAAAATCAAAATGCTTTTGATCACTTAAGTGCGCTTGAAACAGTCTTAGAAGGCCATACACGCTTAATGGAAGTAGCCCGAGAAAAAGATGCGCTTTACATGAAAGAAGACTTTAGTGATGCAGATGGAATTCGCGCTGGTGAATTAGAAGAAGAATATATGGAGATGAATGGCTATCAAGCTGAAAGTGATGCTGAATCACTGCTTAACTCACTTAATATCAAGGGTGACAAGCAACAAGCCCTGATGGGTCAATTAGACGCCAAAGATAAAGTTAAAGTTTTACTAGCCCAAGCTCTTTTTGGTAATCCTGATATACTTGTGCTTGATGAACCCACGAATAATCTAGATGCAGTAGCGACTAGATGGTTAGAAAACTTCTTATATAATTTTGATAACACCGTCATCATCGTCTCACATGATCGCCACTTTCTTAATAAAGTATGTACGCGCATTCTTGATGTCGATTTTGGGAAGATTTCAACATTTGTTGGTAACTATGACTTTTGGTATGAAACAAGTCAGCTTATTGCCCGGCAGATGAAGGAAGGTAATGCCAAAAAAGAAGCTAGAGCCAAAGAATTAGAAGAGTTTATTGCCCGCTTTTCCGCTAATGCGAGTAAATCAAAGCAAGCAACTTCAAGAAAAAAGGAACTTGAAAAGATTACGCTAGATGACCTTGTCCCTTCAAGTCGCCGCTATCCTTTTATCGATTTTAAATTTGAAAAGGACTTAGGGCAAGATGTGTTATTTGTGGAAGAATTAACCAAAAAGGGTTTATTTAAAGATTTAAGCTTCACGCTAGTGAGAGGCGATAAAGTAGCCTTTATCTCTCCTAATAGTCAAGCAGTCACAACACTATTTGATATTTTAAGTGGCAGTCAAAAAGCTGATGCTGGCAAATTTAATTTTGGTGTGACTGTTAAATATACTTACCTCCCACAAGATCACAAACGTTTCTTTAAGGACAAAAAGATTAATCTAGTTGAATGGCTCCGTCCCTACTCTAGTGATCAAAATGACTCCTATATTAGAAGTTGGCTCGGGCGGATGCTTTTCTCGGGTGAAGAAGCCTTAAAAGAAGTAGGGGTCCTCTCTGGTGGCGAGAAGGTTAGAGTAATGATGGCGAAGAATATGTTGACCGCTGGTAATGTGCTGATGATGGATGAACCAACTAACCATCTTGATCTTGAAGCAATCACCGCTCTTAATAAGGGCTTAATAAATTATAAAGGCGTGCTACTATTTGCCTCACATGACCATGAGCTACTTTCAACCGTGGCCAATCGGATTATTTATATTGATGGTGATACAATTATTGATCGCCGTACTAGTTATGAAGAATTTCTTGATGAGTTTAAAAAATAATTAATGACTAAAGTAAAAAGCGAACTGGTAGGATGAATCCAAGTTCGCTTTTCTTTATAATTTTATCACTAATCCCGCTATTTTCGATTTTTTTCGACGATTTTAGTATAAATTAATCAATATTTTTGCTTATTATTTAAATCATTTTTAAAGATAACAAGATTTCTAACTGTTAAGTTATTTATCAGTGTTCATACTAATAAATTTTCTTTTATATTTACTTTTAGGGTAAGGCCGCGTAAGCGCTTTATTATCACTAATTAATTGATAATTTATGATATTTATTGCGGTTAAGCCTAAGAGACTTTAGAATGAAAATATTAGAAATGATTAGTAAATAACATTCTAATAGAAACTGCTAGTGAAATTCACTAGTGTTTGGGGGTAACGAAAATGAGGTTTGTTTTAAGACTATTAATGACTTTAGTGGGGATTGTCGCTTTCTTTGCGATGGTGGCTTTTGGTGGTTTCTATGCTTATGGGGCTTATGGTGCACCACTACTAAATGAACAAATTCAAAAGTTTGAAGATCAAATTGAAGAAGATTTAGAAGAAGAGCATCCGGGCGCTGATATTACAATTGATATTGAAGAAGTGTTTTACAAACTCGAAGGTGGCCTACCTGTTATTGCCTTTGAAGTAAGCGCGTTAGCCGAACTCAACAATGTTGTGCTTGAAGATACAACTACATACGCAGTGGTTGAAATCATGAGTGTTGTCACTGGAAACCCAGACTTTACAACCTATGAAGCAAGTGAATGGGATGACATGGTCGATGATTTCACGATTGCTCCAAGTTATATCTTTGATGGTGCTGAGGCTAAAGCTAAGGCGATGACCTACTTGATCATCTCGGCTTCAGTGTTTGTTGGTAGTATCGTCGTCAAGATTGTCTTCCTCAGAAAAAAACGACTATAAAAAAAGACTAATTGGAAACTGGCCTTGGTAAAAGGCCAGTTTTCTTTTACATACAAAGTTTTAACTTTACGATACAATAATGATGTATAGATTACATAAGCGATAAACATAAGGGGGATAATTTATGCGCTACACAATCGATGGTGGTCAACTACCAGTCTTAAACGTTGAATTAGAAGTTGGGGAAACACTAATTACAGAAGCAGGGGGCATGTCTTGGATGAGTCCCAACATGAAGATGGAAACAAAGGGTGGTGGCCTTAGTAAGGCGTTAGGACGACTATTTTCTGGTGAATCAATCTTTCTTAACGAATATAGTCCACTAGGAAGTGGGGGGAGTATTTCTCTATCAAATGCTCTTCCAGGTTCGATTCTTCCAATTGAAATAACACCTAACTATACTTTCATTGCCCAAAAAGGGTCATTTCTTGCAGCGGAAAAGGGTGTTGAACTTTCGATATTCTTCCGCAAAAAAATTGGTGCGGGTCTTGTAGGTGGTGAAGGTTTTATTATGCAAAAACTGACTGGTCAAGGCACGGCGTTCATTGAAATTGATGGCTATTTAATTGTTAAAGAGCTAAAGGCTGGCGAACAATTAGTTGTCTCAACTGGATATGTTGCTGGGATGGAAGGGAGCGTACAAATGGATGTTAAAACCGTCGGAAGTGTAAAAAACGCTCTATTTGGTGGTGAAGGCATTTTTAATACAATATTAACGGGACCTGGTAAGGTCTATCTTCAATCAACACCATTCTTTGAACTATTAAAGCGGATTCCACATCCCGCTCGATAAATGTGATGTTGAATTAGTAGAGATACCACCATTTATGTGGTGGTTTTTCTATTACCAACTTGTTTTTGTGAAAAAAAACCTTATGAATATATATCTTGAGTTAAAATTTTTCAAAGAAAAGCTTGAATATCGTGTGTGGCGATCGACTATCGTTTATCTTGTTGAATCTACGTAAACGTCCTTCACAAAATGATAAGTAAATGGTAACATATTATTGATATATAGATAACCATCTATATTTGGAGGTAATATGGACGCTGCCATTTCCAGTTTATTTAAAGTTTTAGGTGATGAAAATCGTCTTAAAGTATTTAGTCTTGTCGCTAAAGGAGAGAAATGTGGATGTACACTGATCGATAAGCTATCAATCACCCAGCCAACACTTTCCTATCACCTTCGCACTCTTACCGACAGTGGCCTTATTGATGCCAAAAAAGATGGTGTTTGGAAAAAACATTCTGTCAACTACCAAAAAGTTGATGAATTAATCACCTTTTTAATTGGTCTCAAAAATTGGAGTAGTTGCGAGCGTGATTAAAAATATATTTTCATTTTTCAATGATCAAATGCTTAAAATGCTTTGGTTAGAGCAGATAATCAACCAGCTTTTTTCCCAAGTGTTTGGACTATCAAATGAGACACTACTTTTTAAAAGTCTTACTTTTTTCTTTTATGATGTGATTAAAATATTTATATTACTTTCAGTGCTTATTTTTATTTCTTCCTATATTCAATCATATTTTTCGCCAGAAAGAACTAGACGGATACTTGGGAAGTTTAATGGAGTGTGGGCTAATATTATTGGTGCACTTTTGGGAACTATCACACCATTTTGTTCGTGTAGTTCAATCCCTATTTTTATTGGGTTTACGCGCGCAGGACTTCCGATTGGTGTGACCTTTTCGTTTCTAATATCTTCGCCTCTTGTCGATCTTGCCTCGGTGATATTACTTGCAAGTATTTTTAATTGGCAAATTGCAATTGCCTATGTTGTAGTTGGACTATTGATAGCGATTATTGGCGGGACGCTAATTTCATTCTTTAAAATGGAAAAGCATGTGGAAGCATTTGTTCTTCAAGGGGCAAATGATCTTAGCTTAGAAGATGGCGAAGTGGATAAATTAACGCTCCTTCAAAGAATTAAGTATGCACTTCGGCAAGTCCAAGAAGTGATAAAAAAAGTATGGTTCTACATTCTAATTGGTGTTGGTCTTGGCGCAATTATCCATGGGTTTATCCCCCAAACTTGGATTGAACTGATCCTCGGGTCGAACAATCCATTATCCCCAATTCTAGCAACCCTAGTTGGGGTTCCAATGTATGCTGATATATTTGGGACACTACCAATTGCCGAAGCCCTTGTTCTCAAGGGCGTAGGAATAGGTACTGTTCTTGCCTTCATGATGGCAGTGACTGCCCTTTCATTACCTTCGATCGTGATGCTAAAAAAGGCTGTGAAGCCTAAGCTATTATTAATGTTTATTGCTATTGTTGTCGTCGGAATTATTAGCATGGGCTATCTTTTTAATGCCTTTGCTCATTTATTTATTTAAAAAGGAGAAATATAATATGGAAATTAAAGTTTTAGGGACAGGTTGTAGGAATTGTAAGAAGCTTTTAGAAAATGTTAAGGCAGCAGTCAAACAACTTGAGCTCGAGGCTAGGGTAATATATGTCACCGACATGATAGCGATTGCCGAAAGTGGATTGATGCGAACGCCAGGCATAATTATTGATGGCAAAATCATCAGTTCTGGGAAAGTGTTATCGATTAAAGAGCTAACTACCTTACTCAAGCAGTAAAAAAAATTATGTACAAAGTTTTAATATTCGCCACTATTTATATATAGAGACGAATATATGTTAAAGAAATTTAGCGCTAAAGTAGTACAATTAAAAAATGAAAACAAATAAAAATCAAAACTTGGTTCAAGGCTTTAAATTTACGCTTTTTTCGCTATCAGCAGGGCTGATTCAAATTTTATCATTCACACTTCTATTTGAAGTTGTCCACTTTGTATATTGGCCATCCTACCTAATAGCGTTAATCCTATCTGTGTTATGGAATTTCACACTTAATCGTAAATTTACTTTCAAGGCAGCAAATAATGTTCCAATTGCGATGTTAAAAGTTACCATATTTTATTTAATATTTACACCACTATCGACATGGTGGGGTGATGCCCTTACAAAAATATCTTGGCCAGAGTACTTAGTACTCGGACTGACAATGTTAATTAATTTAGTCACAGAGTTTTTCTACACTAAATACTTTGTCTATCGTCACGCGATCAATAGTGCTCTTGAAAAAGAAATTTAAGCTTAAATTTTGTCAATTTATCGTAAACTATCTTGTAATTTTAAGAATTATTTACATCTTTATTATTTACCAACTAGCTAAGGTGCCAATCAAATTACTATAGTCTTTTTTTACCAAGATGATTTATCATTAAATTGAGGACTACATGAAAGTATTAACCGGAAAGCACTAAAAAGGTGGAA
>CAYZOC010000055.1:0-6325 GCA_964480275.1 uncultured Staphylococcaceae bacterium
ATTTGCAGATTGGTTAGAGGATTTGGTAACACTGCCAGTTGAGTCTTTAACTAAGAATGTAGTCACATCAAGAGGAATATCATAAAAGAACAAACCTTGAAAATAATCAGATACGACCTTGGTCATTTCAGGACAACTTGCCCAAGTGGTGCCTGTAGTACCTCCCCAGTAATGTATAAACATACGTCCCGCATTATCCCATGCGCCTTCCAAATAAACATAAACACGACGTTGGGTCTGAGTTGTCGCAGCTTCCGCTTTTACCTCTGGTACTTGGGTACTAGCGACTCCAATGACACCAGCTAGAAGTGAAAATGCAGCGAATAATTTTATAATCTTTTTCATAGTCTTTCCTTTCACACTCATAATTGAATGTAAGATACTTTTTTAAGTATTTATTACTATTTTTCTTCTTTTTTACAATAGGTATATTTTATGTCAATCAAAAATAGTGATGAAAGTGTTTACATTGTTCTTTAGTGACATATCTAATTGTACTCAAATGAGCAGTGCAATAGATATAAACTATGATATAATTTTTATATGGAAAACACATTAAAAGGACAAACAATTTATCAAGTTTTTGTTAGAAATCACACTCCACAAGGTAATTTTAAGTCACTAGTATCTGATCTTGTTAGGATTAAAGCTCTTGGTGTGGATATCATCTATCTTTTACCAATTCATCAAATAGGTCTAAAGGCAAGAAAAGGCTCATATGGTAGTCCTTATTCGATTAAAGATTATCATTCCATTTCTAGTGATTTGGGCACACTAGATGATTTTATTTTGTTGTTAGAGGAAGCCCATAAATTAGATTTAAAAGTAATGTTAGATATTGTTTTTCATCATACAAGTCGCGATGCCATCTATATTAAGTCTCATCCTGATTGGTACATATATAAAAATGGTCAACTGGCTAATAAAGTAGGGGACTGGAGTGATATATGCGACTTAGAAATAAAAAACGAAGAACTACAAGAATATTTAATTGATATTCTCGTATATTGGACGCGATTAGGTGTTGATGGATTTAGATGTGATGTTGCTAGCCTTGTACCAATTAGTTTTTGGAAAAAGGCAAAAGAGGCTGTTGTTTCTGTCAATCCAAACTCTATTTGGCTCGCAGAATCAATTGAAATTGAATTTAGAGACTATATTCGCTCAATTGGAGAGGTAGCGGAAGATGATGAAACACTATATCAGGCCTTTGATATCCTCTATGATTATGATATTTTTAAAGAGTTTAAACTAGCGCTTACTGATCCAAACAAACTAGAAGATTATATTGTTGCGCTTAATCGCCAAAGAAAGAGACACGACGATAATCTTAAACTTCATTTTCTCGAAAATCATGATCAAGAACGGATTGCGAGTCTAATTACAAAAAGACAACAACTCAATTGGATTAAATTTATGTTTATGATCTATGGCGTTAATTTTATTTATGCTGGTGAAGAATATGGTCACAAACATAAACCAAATCTATTTGAAAAAGATCCGCTAGATTGGACAAGAGTCGACCAAGATATACTCTTTCAATATAAGACATGGATTAAAAATAAGAAGTTGATGATAGAGTTAGATGTTAGGGTCGAAAAGATTGAATATATTGAGACGGGAAAAGTTAATTTAAAACTAAATAAGCCGTTTTTAGGGCAAATTGAACATATAATTGATTTAAGTTAATACGACGTTTTGTTAGTAATTTAGATAATTATCTAGTATAATTTTTTTGACATGAAAGAAGGATTATGAAATCAGCAAGTTTTAATAGTGTGATCGCCGAAAACCGCAAAGCATCGTTTGATTATTTTTTAAGCGATTTTTTAGAGGTTGGTATTGTTCTTAAAGGCACAGAGATTAAGGCGATTAGAAAACATAATTTATCACTTCGTGACACTTATATCGAATTTAGAAATGGTGAAGCTTATGTTGTTAATCTCCATATTCCTCAATATGAAAAAGGTAATATTTTTAATCACGAACCCAAACGGGATCGAAAAATATTGATGCATAAAAAAGAGATTTTAAAAATGAGCCAAAAAGTTCAGGCCGATTCTTATACTTGTGTCCCCACTAAAGTTTATTTTAAAAATGGTCGGGTTAAACTCGCAATTGCCCTTGGTAAGGGTAAGAAACACTATGATAAGCGTGAAGCAATCAAAGAACGTGATGATCAACGGCAAATAAATAAGGCGACCAAACAAGGAAGAAGTGATGATTAAACCATCCAGTGTTGATCGTTATTTAAATAGTAAAAATCAGCCAACATATAGTCGCCTAAACTTTGATGCATTCTTAAAAGAGGTCGCGTTTAAGTTTACGAAAGATGCGATTCATATTACTGGCACAAATGGCAAGGGAAGCACAGCCTATTTTTTAAGTAGTGTTCTTAAAAATTCTAACTATAAGGTTGGCCGTTTTATTTCCCCTTGTTTCACTTTCTTCTATGAAATGATTTCGATTAATGATAGGGAAATACGTCCCAGCGAATTTGTTGAAATATTAAATGAATATTATGAAGCGATAGAAAGACATCAACTCACACAATTTGAAATTTTAACATTTATTGCGCTTACTTATTTTAATCGGCAAAAAATTAATCTTGCGCTCATTGAAGTTGGGATGGGGGGCAAAATCGACGCGACAAATATTTTCCGTCCTATTTTATCGATTATTACAAATGTCAGTGTTGAACACACTGCTTATCTCGGCGCCACAACTAAAGAAATTGCGATGCACAAAGCAGGGATTATCAAAAAGAAGGTACCTGTACTAGTGGGCAACATGCCACTAGATGCCTTTAGTGTTATTGCCGCTACAGCAATGAAAAAAGATGCGCCATTATATGGAGTTAAAGCACCGCTGAATATCAAAGTATCGCGTGATGGCATTTGCTTTGATGCTCTCGACTATAAAAATATATGTTTAGGAATTCCTGCAAGCTATGAAGCAAGTAACGCCGCTTTAGCCCTCAATGCCCTAGAAATAATTGCCAATAAGTATCCAGTCGATCGAGATTTAGTTTTTAAATCAATGAAAAATGTAAAAATCCCGGCCCGCTTTAGTATTGTTAGTGAAAGACCATTATTTATTATTGATGGAGCGCATAATCCGATGGCCTTAAGCGCGTTAATTAATTCGATTAAAATGTTGAACAGAAAAAAGCTTCACATTGTCTTTGCTTCATTTAAGGATAAAGATGTTGAACAAGCTTTTGATCTTTTTGCCCTCAGCGATGCTGATGTAGTTACGACGACTTTTAATCATAGTCGGGCCCGAAATGAAATTGATTACAATAGTTATTATCCGTTTGTCGAGGATTATCATCAGGCCATTGAAATGATGAGCGAAAAAGCACAAGAGGATGAAGTCATTCTTGTGACAGGCTCCTTATATTTTGCCCAACTTGTTTATAGTGAACGAGGATAAGAATTATGAATAATCGCAAACACATATTAAGAATTACACTTTCGGCAATGTTTATTGCAATTTCCATCATCTTGATGCGTATTTTTGTTTTTCCCCAAGGGATGTCCTATTTTCGTCTGAGTCTTGGTAATGTCCCGATTATCATTGGCGGAATCTTACTTGGGCCGATTTATGGGGCCATAATTGGACTTTTGGCCGATGTGATTGGTGCAAGTATTTTTATGGGTGCCAACTTTTTAGTTTTCCCGATGATATCAAGTGTTCTTTATGGATTAATTCCAGGGTTAATTTTTCTTGCTTTTAAGCGTCTAAGAGGAAAAATAAAAATTTCCCCAAGTTACCCTCTTTTGCTTCTACTTTTAATCGTTGCCGTTATTTATTTTAGTCTCCAAACGAGCTTCACTAACCCTTTTAATAGCAGTGTTACTTATCTACTAACACCACTCAACAAGTTTATCGCTATTTGCCTTACTAGTTTAGTGGTGATTGGCCTCCTTATAGCCCTCTATTTTAGTGACCGCCGTCTCCGACTAAAAGATAATTATAAAAATACACTGCCAAGTGATTTTGCCTTTATTGTGATTGTCACTGAACTGATTGTTGACGTCTTATACACACCAATTTGGAAGCATTTCTATTTTGGATTACCCTACTTTTTCACCGTCTTTATTCATATCCTCATACTTTTATCGCTCCTCTTGTTTAAGACCCTGCTACTTAACCTTATTGCCTACTCATTTAATAAGAGTCGCATCAATATTTAATTACTAATTCACTACTAAAATACTTTGACATTTTTAGTCAAAATTACTATTACATAGTAATAGTAATTAGTGAAAGTGCTTTTAAGTCGATATTCAAAAGATTTCTTTATTGTCTAAATTGCTTCTTGTTATCATTTGCTTAGAGAGAGGTTAGCCTTATGCATGATAATTATGATCCCCGTACTACTCGTCAAAGTGACGATTCAGAAGAGATGATGCTCGCAGAAGCATTGTACCTCTATGAACGTAATCTTGAAGGAGACGATCAAATCGACGACGAAGAATAATAATATTAGCTTGTCGTGAATAAACTAATGCCGATTGGCATTTTTTTATTAGTCTTTTTTGTTAGAATATAGTAGCGAGGTATGTTTATGAAATATAAATGGTGGCATGACCGGGTAATTTATCAGATTTACCCCAGGAGCTTTTGTGATTCTAATAACGATGGTATTGGTGATATCAAAGGAATTATCTCTAAACTTGATTATCTAAAAAATTTAGGAATTGGTGCGATATGGATTAGTCCACTTTACCGTTCGCCTAATTATGATTATGGCTATGATATCAGCGATTATTATAATATTCACGAAGACTTTGGTAGTCTAGATGACTTTAAGGCATTGATGAATAAAGCCGAGCGCTTAGATATAAAAATTATTATGGACCTTGTCATCAACCATACTTCATCGGCCCATCCCCGCTTTATTGAAAGTAAGAATCCACTTTCTAAATATCATGATCACTATATATGGAAACAAGGAAAAGTTGATAAGAAGGGGCGAAAACTCCCGCCTAACAACTGGGACTCGATGTTTACTGGACCGGCCTGGACCTATGAAAAAGATAATGATATGTGGTATCTTCACCTCTTTGCGCCCGAGCAACCCGACTTAAATTTTAACAATCAAGAAGTAATCGAAGAAGTTAAAAACATTATGCGCTTTTGGCTAGATTTAGGAGTCGCGGGATTCCGTTGTGATGTTATCAATATGATTTATAAGACAAGTCTTGCTGATGGGAGGAAAGCTCGCTATAAGACGGGGAAGGAACACTATATTTCGCAAGTTGGTGCGCATCGAATACTAAAAGAGCTCCACCGCGATGTTCTTGCTCCCTATAATGCCTTTACCGTTGGTGAAACTAGTGATGTCGATCTAGATAACGCTAAAACTTTCACCGCTGGTGATGAATTAACGATGGTCTTCCCCTTTGAACATACTAGTGTCGACTACCGCTTTAATTTACCAACCTTTAAACGTAAATATAAACCCGCACGGATGGTTGATCTGATGAAAAAGTGGATATTAAATGTTAATTGGAATCCTCTGTTTCTTGAAAATCATGATTTGACGAGAAGTCTTAATCGTTTTGGCGATATCAAGGCTCCTTCATTAAGTGGAACCGCTCTAGCGACGATGCTTTTAACACTCAAAGGTACCCCCTTTATTTATCAGGGCCAAGAAATTGGTATGACTAATGTTGATTTCAAACATATTGATGAAATTAAAGATGTTAGTAGCATCAATGTTTATCACATGCTTAAAGATGACTATCATCTCCCTAAACGTCTAGCATGGCGCTTTATGATGAATTTTTCCCGTGACCATAGCAGGACACCAATGCAGTGGAACAACAAGCGTAATGCCGGCTTTAGCCGTGTTAAACCGTGGTTGAAAGTTAATAGTGACTACCGCCTTGTCAATGTCGAACTACTCGAAAAGAGTAAAGATAGTCTTCTTAAAAACTATCAAACACTTATCTCATTAAGAAATGAATATAAGTGTCTTCAACGAGGTGATATTACCTTTCTTCCCACTAATAAAAATATTCTCGCCTTTGAGCGGACTTATGAAAACAAAATGATGCTAATCGTCATTAATCTAGATAAGAAGTCACACAATTTGAATCTAAATCTAGATGGTGAAGTGTTATTTAGTAATTACAAAGACTTTGAAGATCATCAGCGCAAACTTCGCCCTTACGAAGTACAAATAATTCGCAAATAAAATATTCGAAAATTTGTTGGAGACTTTATTTAAAGTAGCTATGTCGAAACAAACAACTTTAATGTTTCTTTTAAATTTTTATATCAAAGATATATAATAAAAATATAAGATAAATAT
>CAYZOC010000056.1:0-6320 GCA_964480275.1 uncultured Staphylococcaceae bacterium
CATCGAACTCTCATTATCAATTGAAACAGCAACGGTAAAGTCAATGTAGAAGCCTTCAGCATCTGAAACAACATCAATGGATGATGCTTGATCTTCAACAGCACTCCATACTGGTTTATAGAAATTGACACCATCGCCTGAAATGTCCGTAACTTCATTACCACCACGAAGTTTTAATAAATTTGTTGGTTCTTCACTAGGATCTTCGGACCAGGTGTTGTTTGAGCTGAGATATGTTACTTGCAAGTTTGATTGGTTGGATACAACTGTAGCACTACTGTATGAAATTGTAGCGGTTCTGGTTGTGGTAAACCATGCGAATGTTGAGCCAGTAGCAGCAATCCCACTAAGGACGGCTAAACCGACAGATGTTAATAAAACTTTATTTTTCTTATTCATGACTAAAATCCTCCAATTTTTGATTTCCTTTGTCATTAAGGAAGTGGACTCTCGTGTTAATGGGCACAGAGTCAAGCGGGCAATTCGCTTACCAAGTCGATAATCGCTGAGGGAGGAGAGATTATTTTTTGGTAACTTAATTATAAACTACTCGCTATTAATTGTGCAAGAGTAATAACTATTTATTTTTACTTGTTTTCATAAACTCACTTATAATCACTAATAAACACGTTTAATCAGTAGTGAATCAATCGTAAAAGTTAGATTTTGATAGACATTTGAGTTACCAATTGATGTTTTTTCGTAGTATAAATCATCTCCTATACGCGAGTGATAATTATAATAGGTTGAACTATCGTCACTAAATTCAAGAGTAAAGAAAAAGATAATCATTTGACTGTTTTCACTAGCACTATAGCTGATTGAAGATAAGAGACTACTTTCTAGATCTTTATCAAATAAATTTAGACCACTATCTGTCAAATAACTATTCGCGCTATCTTTATTAGTGCTAGCAATATTATTTGTTAGGTAGCTTTTACCATAAATATTTATTGCTTCGGCCATACTAATATTTTGTTGAGTTGCTAAATTATAGTAATTGGCGGCAACACTACTAGTAAAATCATCTAAATATATTTCATAATTTCTTGATGCGCTTGTCGATTCTAGTGACAACTCAAGAGCAAATGTACGTCTTAACCCTGGGTGAAGTAAGGGCATATTTAATTGATGAAAATCATTTGATACTGGTAGAAACGATTGACTATAGTCACCAAGAGCACTAATAGCGTCAGCTTCATAACCATATTCACCATTAGCGATAAAATACTTAAACTCATAACTAATATCCTTTTCTACGCTTACATCTAGACTTACGCTCGCTTTCTTATTAAAAATAAACCATGAGTAAGTAACATAGCCTAGCGAAGTAAGCGCAACTGAAAGTGAAACTAGACTAATGCCCATTTGAATTCTTGTTTTAATAATAAATTTTTGCTTCTTGTTCATCTTCTCTACCACGTCCCTGAACTAAATTCGGCTGAGGCATAACCATCACCATTTTGAAGGTTCCAAGCCGTACTCGTAACATTTTGGATACCATAAACCCGTGAGGAACTTAAAAATACTGAGGCTTGGCGATAAAAGCGATAATTTGCAAACTGACCAGTATTATTAATTGTACTTGTTAAAACATCAAAGTTGATCCTAACATTACTAGCGGAAGGCCAGCCAGTCCACGTTTGATTGCTTGCATTGAATGTTGGAAAACTATTTAGATACTCAGTATTAGTCACTTGCCGACTAACAGTCCCATTTAGTGAAGTGAAAAATAAATCTAAACTAAGTATTTTTAAGGAAAAACCGCTAGTGTTAAGATCAAAGTGTGATTTAGTCATATAGTTACCACTCGTGGTCGTACCCACTGTGACTTGTGAGCCTTGATAGGTTCGACCAACACCAACACCTAAAACTAGATCGTAATAACTACCAAAACCAAATGTTGCAGTTGTATAGATAAAATTTAGTTCTTGCTCAACGACACCTGTTATTGGGTTACTTTGTTCATCTTTTAAAATAATCGGATGTTCACTTGAATCATAAACGCTTTGCCCATTAGCCGTGAGTGTCTCAAGATTATTTAAACTATCGCCAGACCCATAATAGGCGGTTGGATACAACCAATAGGTTGGGTCTGCACTAGGGTTATATGAGTTATAGAGTATTTGGAAACGATTTTCATCACTACCAGTCGCGACATAGCGAATTTTAATTTTAGCTTCATATGAAGTCGCATTAGTTGAAAAGAAATTTGACCATGATGGATTAGATGTACTCATGTAGATCCAAATACCATTGCGAAGAAATGAATGATTTGGCATCCGATAGGTTCCATATAAGAATGTTGAGTACTGCATTGAAACAAGATAACCCTCAAGTGGACCCCCGACATTTAGCATGTATGAAGTGTCTCCTCCCTCACTATAAGTTGAATCTGTTAAGCCAGGATAAATACGTGTATAGGCATATTCAGTAGTCGAGATGCCATAGTGAGCGGAAACATTGCGAGCGTATGTATTGTAAGTACTATATTGAGTACCACTACTAGTTCCAAGACTAGATGCTGTTGTCGGAATCACCGCACTGCCACTAGGGTAGGCGGGATAAATATTACTAGTATCACGTATAACAGTATCAAAGTCTAAAACACGATTGACAAATTTGGCATTTGCATCATCGTTGATCGCATCATTAACAGTCCGCCCAATTAGTGTCGAATAGGAGCGGACCATGCGCCCACTTATATATAATTTGGCATTAAGGGCAACATCACTACTTGTTCCTCCATATAAACCCAGATTCAATACTTCGCCATCTAAATGACCGACAAAGAACCCAACATATGTTTCATGAGGACCCGAGCCAATTTCATCGCCCGCAAGATCATGAAGCGTTTTCCAATAACCTTGTTTAATATTATTTGTCGTATCTTCAATATTGACATTACCAGTTTCTGTCACATTTATTTGCCATCTTTCAAGCGTGTAGGAGATAATCATATTTTGATAGACTCCATATACGCGCGCTGCTAGTTGAACAGGAGTAAAGCTTCCGGTAGGGGCATCTAGAGGGGCATTAATAACCCATCTATTTGTCCCACTATCAAAATAAAGAAGTGAAGTGTCACTACTTGTGTATTCAACATTAAAATTGACACCATTTTGCCCGGTCACACTTGTTTTGTTGACGCTAAAATATGCATTATTAGTCCCGCTTTTTTGTGTAAGACTAAGGTTAAGACTTTGAGCCTCCGCTAATAAGAGTGGATGAAGAGGATTTGTTGTTGCTAAATGATTAGGATTATTATCACTAGTAACGTAAATCGAAGGCGAAGTTAAAATAAAGTTGCGGATGTTGCTACCACGGGCAGCATAGCCAAACATCCCGATATCATTAGTCTGCGAGCCAACAACCACAAGGTTATTAATTCTTTTACCATTACCATCAAACTGCGAATAAAACGGATAATCCTCGCTACCAATTGGCGCTAGGTCGCTACCTGACCATACCATCCCCGTTGAAGGAATAGAACTATCAAGGCGGAAATGTGTATCGCGACTAAAAACACCAAGAACATTTAATTTTTGTAAATTTCGTAGATGGTCTGGGGTTAAAATTAAATAAGGATTTTCACTAGTGCCAACTCCACCGTTAAAATAGCTGGTCAAATTGACTGTATTATAATTAGTTGGTGTTTCAAAACGTTTATTATAAATAAAAGCCGCACTCGAAAAGCCAATCGAGGCGATGGAGCCCAAGATAATCGTCGCTGTTAATAGCATGATTAGACGAAAATTATGACGTTTTTTCACGACTAAACACCTCCAAAACTATTAAGAGAATATTCAATATCAAATTCAAGTTCAAGCCCGATTAGAATTGCAGTATTTAGTTGTGCGTAATTTGCAAGCAAAAAACGGCCAAAGCTAACAGGGTCCGGTGTTAGTTCAATGACAATGCTTTTGGCAAAATGTTGACGATAAAATTGTTCTTGCTCAGGTGGCAAAGTGATGGCAATTTGGCCACTGGAATCTTGATCAATCACTCGGCCTGTTGCTTGATTATATATCCCCTTATTGTTAACGCTAGGATTATAATCAGTTATTCCACTCGTGATATTTGTTAGCCCCGTCTCTTGCAAGAATGTGACACCATTGGGTGAAGGTGTTGCAAATAATATAGGATCAAGTGGGTTATTATTAAAAATTTGATAGCGATAAGCAAAGTTACTAAAACTAGGAACAGGTTGTCCGCTATCTAAACTAGCTTTTTTCATCGCTACTTTAAAATATGAACTAGGAACATAAGTAAATAATTGTAGTTCGATATAGATGCCTGGTAGTTTGTTGACATCAAGACCATTTTCATCATTATAAAGAGCAAGTAAATCAACATCTTGATAGACAAAATCATCACTTGCATCAAATTCATAAACTAATGAGCCACTAGTCGAGGCGACTTGATTGGCCAATAAATCAGGCAATATAGATGTATATACTTCATTATTACTAGCGATTTGGCGTTTAAAAGCATAACCAACGATTTTTGCCGTGCCGCTAGCGGTTTGAAATTTTAATTGACCGGTTTGTTTGTTGGTTTGTAACCAGGCAAAAGAAAAGTTAGTTAAAAGGAGCCCCCCAACAAGAAGCGTTAATAAATTAGCAACGATTAATTTTCTTTTAGCTTTCATAAATGTAAAAAAGTAGCACACCTTACCCTTATTAGATCATTATAGGTAACTGGCTACCTTAAGCACACTTAAGACCCTGTAGTTTTGCGTCACTAAATTACTTTAGTTTTGCCTTTTTTCTATAAGCAAATATTATGCTTATTTACGCAATGTGTCAATTAAAATTAGTCGAGTTACTAGAGTTTTTTTCACTTTTATTCGGTAATATTTTTTTGTTGACACATGATTATTAATTTGAAATTTTTATATAAAGATAATAAAACACGATTCTAAGTGCCTTAAAGATGGGAACCGCTAAGATGCTATACTTTTTGATTGATATTATTAACAACTATTAGACAAATATGATAAAATTGTGATACTACATTAAGTCTAATATATTAGAATCCTACAAAAATCACTCTACTTTATGGAAAACAAAAAATCATGATCTTGCCATTAGCAGTTATCAATGACCTATTTCTTGTCATCGTCGTAAGCGTCGCCTTTTTGTATTTAAACAAGCAATTATATAAAAGTCACTATGGACACAAGTTAATTAAAATAATGTTTTATGCGGTGTTTGCTCTACTTATTTTTGATGTTATTGTCAACTTCTCGGAAGATTACAATCATCGCCGCCTTGAAGAGGTGTTTCTTTCAATTACTAGCTCGATCATTCCTCTAATTGGATTTCTATGGCTATTATACATTCGCTCAGTTGCTAAATTTAAAATTAAATCACGGCCAATTTGGTTGGTTGCCCTCGTCTTGTTAAGTGCCAATATCGTACTTTCAGTAATGACGTTTGCTAGTGACATTGAAATTTATTTTAATTATGATCAGGGTTTTGCCGAGGTTGGCCGTCTATACTTCGTCTTCGGTATCATCACCCTCCTTCCCTATATTCTTGCAACAATTATGCTCCTTATTCAATGGAATTCGATGCGTAAAAGACGGCGCCCTGTTGTGTTTTTAGTTGTTAGTGCGTTCCCTCTTCTTGGCGTTTTTGCTCAAACACTAAGTGTTGATTATACTATCTCTCTTTCCAGCATTGTTGTTACATTCATCATCATCTGTCTAGATATCCAACACCAATTTGCTGTTACTGATTATATGACGGGACTATATAATCGTCGCCGTTTATCGCAAAAACTCACTGAACGGATTAGAAAAATGAAACAAGATGCAATTTTTGCAGGATATATGATTGACCTTAACAACTTTAAAATGATTAACGATGAATATGGTCATAGTTTTGGTGACCGTATTCTCCAAGACTTTGCGGCCGTTTTACTGGCCACTGTCGGCCCAACTGATTTAGTTAGCCGCTTTGGTGGTGATGAGTTCGTGATCATCAAAGATATCAAAACCCCTAACGAGTTGAATCTTTTCAAACAAAAGCTTTTAACCGCAGTTGAAGAATATAATGCTGCACCAACAACAACACAAAAGATTGAACTGAGCATTGGCGCAGACATTTATGTTAAAAAGTCTGATTATACCGCTGAACATTTCCTTGAAGTAATCGATGAGAAAATGTATCGCGATAAAAAAAAGTTAAAGGCGGCATCATAAAAACAAAAGCTTATTTACTGGCGATACGTGCCTTGCCCGACTTTTTAGCGTTATACATTAAGCGGTCAACTTCATTAATAATTTGATCATCATTAACATGATCATAACTTGC
>CAYZOC010000057.1:0-6040 GCA_964480275.1 uncultured Staphylococcaceae bacterium
ACCCCCGACCTCCGCCGTGTAAAGGCGATGCTCTCCCAGCTGAGCTAAACATCCGGGACCGTCGCTATATGCTTTATAAATATATCATCCTAACAATAGTTAGTCAATGATAAATCAAGGTTTTTTCAATAATTATTTGCTAGTGGAAATGACTAGAATCCAGGCTTACCTAGACGCTTGAACATATTGCGCTTATATACCTCGACTCCTGGTTGATTAAAGGGGTTAATTTCCAACAAATAACCACTCATAGCAACGGAACGCATAAAGAAGTAAAACATGTATCCTAGATTAAATTCATCAAGATTTTTAATGTTCATGACAATGTTAGGAACCTCTCCTTCAAGCACATGTGCATCTAGAGTCGCTCTAAAAGCCTGTTCATTAACATGACTAAGGTTTTTCCCGACTAGATAATTTAAACCATCAAGATTTTGCTGATCAAAAGGTATTGCAAGATCTTCACTAGGTTGATCAATGAAAATGATTGTTTCAAATAGTACGGGTGAGCCTTCTTGGACAAATTGACCAAGGCTATGAAGATCAGTTGAAAAGGTCACACTTGCAGGGAGTAAGCCCTTTTTATCTTTACCTTCACTTTCGCCATAAAGTTGTTTGAGCCATTCACTTATCATTGCAAATTGAGGCTCATAAGTTACAAACATTTCAACGCTATATCCTTGACGATATAAAAAGTCACGCGCAACTGCATATTGATAGCACACATTACTGGCAAGACTATCACTATTTGTATCATTATATGCTTTGAGTGCACCTTCCATTAGTTTATCGATGTCGAAACCTGCGGCAGCAATTGGTAAAAGACCAACGGCAGTTAAGACACTATAACGCCCACCAATATCAGCGGGAAGTGTAAACGTCTTGTAATTTTCTTGCGTTGATAGTTGACGCAGAGCACCACTAGTTTTATCAGTAGTGGCAAAAATAGCATTTCGGGCCTTGGCTTTGCCAATTTGTTGCTCGAGTAAGTCTTTTAGTAAACGAAAGGCGACACTAGTTTCAGTTGTTGTGCCACTTTTAGAAATTACATTAATTGCGAATTTTTTGCCTTTCAAATGTTTTAATACTTGATTAGTGTATGTCGCCGATAAAGTTTGACCGATAAAAATAATTTCAAGTTTGTTGTTGTGATAAAGTCCTTGTAAGGCTTCAATTGCCGCTCGGGCTCCTAGATATGAGCCACCGATACCGGCGACGACAAGAACATCAAAATTATCACGGATGTAGCGAGCGCTTTGTTTAATTTCCGCAAATTCCTCTTTATCATAACTAAGTGGCCATTCTAGCCACCCTAAATAATCACTACCGGACCCTGTTTTGTTTTTAATTACTTTGTCGATTTCCTTAACTTTATTAGCATAAGTAGTTAAATCGAGAGGGTGAATAATGTTTTTTAAATCTAATTTAATCATTTTTTTGCTCCTTTGCCTTCGCTATCCATAGTGGTAACATTTCTTTCAGTGGGTTGAAATCAACTTCATTTTCATCAATTTTTTCATGCTTGTATCGATTTTTCACTTTTGGTGGTTTATCATGTAAATTTTTCAGTGAAAACTTGAGAAAGCCGGTCTTTTCATCAATGTCAATTATTTGAACCTCAACTAGTTCACCTTCACTAATATACTCATTAATGTCAGTGACAAAGTAGGATGAAATTTCAGAAATATGTAAAAGCCCCCGGTCATCGTTATTAATGGCAAGAATAGCGCCATATGAGCGGATTGAAACAACTTCAGCTTTTACTTTTTGATCGATTTGATAATTTTCCATCTTTTCACACTAAAATAAACATAGTTTACCATTAGATTATATTGCTTTAGAGGCTGGTTTTCAATTTAAAGACAAAAAAAGCAGATATTAATCTGCTTGTTTAATTATTGTTCTTGGTGTTTTTCGATTTCATTAGTAACACTAACTTGGCTAATTACTAATTTAACGATTTTTTCTAGTTTAGAACCCGAGCGATAATTAGCACTACACTTGAAGTTAACGCGATCATCCTCAATTAGATATTCGATTTTGTTTTCTTGGTTTTTAGGATAAACGGCAATTGATTGTCCGCCATTTTTCTTAACTAAATGCATAATAGGAACATCCGTCATACCATCACCAATAAAGATGATGTTGTGATGTGGAATCCGGCGTTTTTCACTTTTACGGTTAACAGCATTGTCTTCTTTAACATCAAGAATGCCTTTTGAAATTCTAAAATAAAATTGTGTTTTCGCTGTGTAATTGATTGCAAGCTTTGGCCACACTGGTAGCTTTGTTTCTTTATCAAAGTGAAATTCACAAGCGTAAATTTCTTTAAATTCTTGGGCGATATCACAGCCGGCAATAATCTCTTTGTTTCCGCTGGAAATTAGATAATGTTCGACCTGAACACCTTTTTCTAATCCATATTCATTGATTCGTTTAAACCATGTTCTGACTCCGTCATAGTAACGAATGTCTTTACCAAGCGAAAATAAATATTCGCGGGTGAGATTTATACCCTTTTGTTTGGAAAGTTGCACCATCATATACATGTAAGAAAGAATACGTTCAACTCCGGACTCTTCACTAAATTTGCCGGTCGCCCCCCAGAATTCATTTGGTGTCATACCTAGTGCAGGGATGAAGCTATAGTTTTGCATATCTTCGCCACATAATGTTTTATCAAAGTCATACATAATTGCGACAATTGGTTTTTCTGCCATAATTTTTACCTCGTAAAAAATTATATCATCTATGATGATACAAAGTCAAAAAACTGAAGTTGGTTTTGTAAGTGCTTCCATCGTTTGTTTGATTGATTAAATATGGTCAAAGTGGTAAAATATTTAAACTATGAAGCCATTACATTATATTATTTTAGCGCTACTTCTTATCTATCTAATATCAGGGATTATTTTTAGTTATGTCTCACTTCAGTATCGGAAAAACTTCCGAAGAATTCGCGCTTCTGCCAATATTTTAATTCGCGATATGAATGAAGATTTAACAAAAATGAAATCAACTTTTGAAAAGTTCAAAGTGGATTTCGACTATCAAGTATGTGTATTTGCGCCTGATCATGACGACGATATTAATATTCATCGAGCTGAAATATACCAAGCAATTGATAAGTCACGCGAACAGGCCAAGAAGTTACTTGATCTTGTCGAGGATAAAAAAGAAAACGAACGATTGAATAATATCATGTTAAATGTCGACAATAATATGAGTAATTATCGACGTTTAGTTTTAAAACACAACAAGATTGTTGAGAATTATAACTTTAATGCTCAATCAATCGTATTTGTTGTTTTTGCCAATATGATTGGCCTAAGTCGCGAAGAACATATTTGATTTTAAATTACTGTTTTTTACAATCGCTTATTTAACATGGTAAAATCAAAAAGTAAGCAAAAAATAAAAGGAGAATGTATGAAATTTAGTCAATATCCAACAAATGTTCCAAAACTAGAGGACATTCAAAGAGATTTTGGTGCTTTGCTCGAAAAATTTGAAAAAGCCACCACCGCAAATGAGGCAATCAAAACTGTAAAAAAAGTTCAGGCCTATTCTGATGAGCTTGGGACCGACATTACAATTATTAACATTCGCTTCTCATTAAATGTAAATGACAAAAAGATTAGTGAAGCCAATGATTATTTAGACACTATTTACCCATACATCAGTCAATTATCAAATCGTTTTAATAAGTTGATTGTTGCATCGCCATTTAGAGCGCAGCTAGAAAAAACTTTTGGTGAGTATCTTTTTAAAATGATTGACTCATCACTAAAATGTTTTGATGATTCAATTATGGATTTAATGGCAAAAGAAGCCAAGCTCCAAACTGAATATCAAAGATTAATTTCTGGGGCTAAAATTCGCTTCCGTGGTGAAACTTATAATCTTTCACAAATGGGCAAATTCACCCAAGATAAGGATCGTGATACACGTAAGTTAGCCTACAAAACTACAACAAAATTCTTTGAAAAGAACGATGAAAAGCTAGGGCAAATTTATGGCGATTTAGTTTTACTTCGTGATGAGATGGCGCGTAAGTTAGGTTTTAAAAACTTCGTCGAACTTGGTTACTTAAAACTTGGACGCCTTGATTATACGGCCGAAGAAGTTAAGGGTTATCGTGACCAAATTTATCGTGAAGTCGTTCCATTTGTAAATCGTCTATATCGCCAAATTGCAAAACGTGCTGGTATTAAGAGTCCAAAAATTTATGACTTAAACCAAAGCTTTGCGGATGGTAATCCAACACCTAAAGGTGATATGGAATACTTAGTCAAACAAGCAACTAAAATGTATGATGAAATGAGTTCTGAAACTAGTGAGTTCTTTAACTTTATGGTTGAAAATGAACTACTTGATCTCGATGCACGTGCTGGTAAACGTGGAGGCGGTTATATGACATATATGCCTCGATATAAGGCCCCATTTATCTTTGCAAACTTTAATGGTACACAAGGTGATGTTGATGTGTTGACTCATGAAGTCGGTCATGCCTTTCAAGGTTATCAATCACGAGATATTGCTGTCCCAGAATATAGAATGCCAACACTAGAAGCCTGTGAAATTCACTCAATGTCAATGGAATTCTTTGCATGGCCGTGGATGAATTTATTCTTTGAAGAAGATCAAAAGTATCATCTTTCACATCTAGAAGGTGCTGTTAAGTTTCTCCCCTATGGTGTTAGTGTTGATGAATTCCAAGAATGGGTATATGAAAATCCAAACGTTACCCATGAAGAAAGATGTGCAAAGTGGCGAGAAATCGAAAAGAAATATCTCCCAATTCGTAAGTATACTGGACTAAAATATTTAGAAAAAGGTACGTTCTGGCTCCGTCAAGGACATATCTTCACAAGTCCATTCTATTATATTGATTACACGCTTGCTCAAGTCTTAGCGTTCCAATTTGCGACTGAAATGTTTAAAAACCGTGACAAGGCTTGGAAAAAATATGTCAAGCTTTGTAAACTCGGAGGTCGCTATCCATTTGTCGAACTTCTTGAAAAAGCCAAACTTCGTAATCCATTTGTCGAAGGTAATGTCAAGAAGGTTATTACACCTATCAAGAAAAAGATTAAACAACTTAACGAACAGTTAGGCTAAAAGAAAAAGAGCTTCATCGTCACTTAGAAATGATTATTGAAGCTCTTTTATTTTATTTATTACGTGATTTTGTTTTGCGTGCTTTTTGCTTTGATAGTTTGAGATGGTAGTTTAGTAGTGAAAGACTTGAAGCCATATTTTCATTTTGTAAGATTACACTCTTTGGCACATGAATATGGGTGGGTGAGAAATTCCATACGGCTTTGATCCCTGCCTCAACCGCTAGATTGACAACGTGTTGGGCTGCTTCTGCCGGAACGGTAATAATTGCAATTTCTGCATTTGTAGCTTTAATAATCACTTCAATGTCTTCGAGAGGATGAACTTCAATGTTATTAATCTTAGTTCCGATTAAATTGATATCGACATCAAAAGCAGCAGAAATATTTAGTCCCCAATCATTAAATTTTTGATAAGAAAGTAGTGCGTGTCCAAGTGAACCAGCTCCGATGAGGATGGCGTTGCTTATTTGAGTATAAACACCAAAGTCAACAATTTCGCTGACTAGTGTTTCGGCCTCACGCCCCATCCGTGGGTGGCCAGGAGTTGCACAAATAATTGATAAATCCTTCTTGACAGTTTCAACATTAATCGTTGTTGATTTGGCAATCATCGGTGCGGTAATAAACTTATAGCCCTCCGCTAATAGGTCACGAGCTACGGTCAAATAAAGCGGAACACGGTAAACCATATTTTTTGATATTAAGGGTTTCTTTTTCATCTTTAACCTCCAACTTGGGATTTTTTTCTCTATATGAATATCTCATTATATACTAATTACCGAATTAATTAAGAGTTTTGGCCAAAATAATAAAAAAAAGTTGAACCTGCCAACTCTTTTTTTATAAAATGGTGCAGCCAGAGAGACTTGAACTCTCACGAGTGTCCTCATACGCCCCTCAAACGTACGCGTCTACCA
>CAYZOC010000058.1:0-5967 GCA_964480275.1 uncultured Staphylococcaceae bacterium
AAATCAACTTTGACTAATCTGTTTGTTGTACTTTTTAAATAGTCTTGAAGATAAAAACCATACTCCTCAACTTCTTTGATAAAAGGTTCATAAACTTTATTAAAGAGTGGTAACACTTCCCTCATCAATAAAATGTAGCGATTTAAGTAAACAAGAGGATTTTGGATAATCATTAAAAGATTCCATTTTGCTTGGGGCTCAAGTTCTAAGTTTTCAAGAAACTTGGAAACTTGCTCACTTGAACTATCGATCATTAACTTTGACTCTTCTTCACTTTCTTCATTTAATCCATCGATTAAGTACTGCTTGATTTTATGCTCATCGAAGTTAGCAAGAAATAACAAATAATCTTCCGGTCGTTGATATGAAGTTAGCAAATCTTGTCTGATGAGAAAGTCAATAAACTCAAGCTCGCCAAACCCTTTTAGATAAAATAGTTCAATTTCTTTTTCGTAGGGTGAAAGTATTCTTTGATACTCGTCTAGTAGATCAAAGTAATGAGGATCAATTGCTTGCTTATAGTTATTTAAACTACTTTCCTCAAGAAAAAATTTTTTGTGATAGAGAAATTTTGGAAACAATAAAAATTCATGAATCTTGCTTTGACTAGGTTTGAAGAGAAACTTCATGTTCTTCCCTCTTTTCCGTGCTTGTAATAATATTTAATAAGCGTTTTCGATAGACGAGGACCGCGGTCACAAGGATCAACCCACATATAATTATGACATAACTTGCGGCAATATTGTCGAAGAGAAAACCAAAACTAATTTGACCAAGGGGAATAAGAATTGTCGAAGCGAGCATCAAGACACTACTAGTTCGTCCCATTGCCTCAAGGGGAACTATTTGTGTAAATATTGTCATGATTGTGATATTTACTGTTGTGACTAGTAGACCAACAATAAATAATAGGATCATTAATATTATATATGGAACAGTATTAGTACTAAATGTTGAAGTAAGTAGTGTCGAGGGAATAATAGACATTAGGAGTACGACGAGACCAAGGGCGAGAAAACTTTTAAATAAGAGCCGACCAATGTTGCTTTTTTTTCTTCCAAGTCCTAATAAAAGTGGAGCACTAATTGAGGCAAGAGCAAATATTGTCTGAAATAAACCAAATTGCAAGTCGCTCGCTTTAAGTATTTCTTTAACGATAAAAGTTAACCCGACCGATAATAGTGGACTAATAGTAAAATTAATAATTGCAACAAGTCCAAGTATCGTCAGAATAAATTTACTAGAACGAATGATTTTGATGCCGGCAAGGAAGTCAATTTTAAATGTTGAGATCGTGTATTTAGTTTGTCTTTTTAGGTGAGGAATATTGATAAAAATCTCACTAAGAGCGGAAAGTCCAAAGCAAAGAGCAGTGACAATTAAGACAATCTGCATGCCAAAAAAACCATAAACAATCGAGGCAATCATTGGTGCCAAAAGTTGCCCAATGTTTAACACTAATGTTTGCAAAGAATTAGCTTCTAGTAGCGCTTCTTTTTCGACCATACTTGGTATTACTGCCGCCATCGCCGCACCAAAGAAAATTTCGATAATCTCTAAGATAATTACAAATATATAAATTAGTAGTAACGATAAAGAGCCACTTATAAAAAAGACAAGAGCATAACCAGCAATTAAAAGTCCATTAAAAAAATCAAGAATAACAATCGTCTTTTTCCGGTCAAACCAGTCACCAAAGACGCCGGCAATTGGTGCAAGTAATAGACGTGGTAAAATTGATATTGATAACATTGAAGCAAAAATAAGTGCACTTCCAGTTAGAGCAAGGACATATAAAGATAAGGCAAACTGAATCATATTACTACCAAGTAATGATACTAATTTTCCACTCATTAAAAGTGCAAAGTCCTTGTTTTTTAGTAGTCTAAATTTCATATTTTTTCCTCATATTCAATCTAACAAGTTCATCTTAAGCGATAAGCACGAAAAAAGCAACAAAATATTAGATGATTATCTAATTTTTTTATAAGTATGAACTTTTATCCTTTTTTAATTGCAACTCAAAAAGACTATAGGCCAATATTGAAGCTTAAACCTGTTTGATTGAAAGACCAATCCGCTTTTTATTGAGATCAAGGGATATGACTTTAACAGTAACAATATCGTTAATCGCAAAAAGCGTGGAAATATCTTTAACATAACTATTTGCGATTTCCGAAATATGAACAAGACCATCCTGATGAACATTAATATCAACAAACATACCAAAATCCATAATATTTCGTACTGTCCCTTTTAAAATCATGCCTTCTTTTAAGTCCTTGATGTCTCTAACTTCGTTATTTAGTTCGACAATTTCGATATCATCACGAATATCACGGCCCGGACGTTTAATTTCTTCAATGATATCATTTAGTGTCGCGTGACCAATATTAAATTTTGCGAGTACTTCTTGCACGTCTAAAGCGTTTAGCGCTTGTTCTTTTTGCTTGAAATCGTCTTCGAGAATATTAATATTTAATTGCTTGATAATATATTTGGCGACGGTATATGATTCTGGATGAATCGAAGTTGAATCAAGTGGCTCTTTGCCACCATATATTCGTAAAAATCCTGCGGCTTGTTCAAACGCCTTGGCCCCAAGTTTGGCAACTTTCTTTAACTCAATTCTTGTTTTAAAGGGACCATTATCTAAAATATATTGATAAATGTTATGGGCCACAGTTTTATTGATACCAGAAACATAGTTTAATAGTGAAATCGAACAATTATTTAGATTAACACCAACTGAATTGACAGTGTCTTCAACAACGCCACTAAGAGCAAGGCTTAGTTTTGTTTGGTTCATATCGTGTTGATATTGGCCGACACCAATTGCTTTGGGGTCAATTTTTACTAACTCACTCAAGGGATCTTGAATTCTTCTTGCTAGTGAAATAGCACTTCGCTTCTCGACCGAAAGATGAGGAAATTCATCTTCTCCTAGTTTTGACGCACTATACACTGAAGCTCCACTTTCATTTACGATGAAAATTTTTGTTGTAAAGTTATGCTCGCGGATAATTTGCGTAATGACTTCTTCACTTTCTCTTGAGGCTGTCCCATTACCGAGCGCAATATAATCAATTTGATTTTTTTTGAGCAATTCAATTATCGTATTTCGCCCGCGCTCAATTTCTTGACTAGAGGAGGCTGTAATATTTACAACCCCGATTTCACTAGGAATGCCATTTTTATTTACCAGCGCATATTTACAGCCAGTTCTAAATCCTGGATCAAAACCTAACACTACTTTATTTTTAAGGGGCGGATAAAGTAAAAGGGCCTGGAGGTTTCTTTTAAATACTATCAGTGAAGCATCTTCAGCTTTTTCAAATAAGTCATTTCTAATTTCATTTTCAACCGAAGGAATAATTAGTCGTTTAAGGGCATCCTTGATGGCCTCAGTAAGGAGAGGAGCAAAATCATTGTTAGTTGTATAGTCATTATCAATTTTAGTTGATATTACTTCGCTATCATACTCAAGAGCGACTTTTAAACACTTAACCTTCTCACCACGGTTTATCGCAAGAATCCGATGTGGAGGAATAGAAATTATTTTTTCGCGATAATTAGCGTATTGACTGTATGTGTCTTTTTCATCTTTATTAACTTCTTTCGAAGTAATAAAACCTTCCTTAGTAATGAAGCTTTTGATGTACCTACGATATTTAGCCTCATCACTAATTTCTTCGGCAATAATATCAAGAGCACCTTGTTGAGCTACTTCAATCGTGTCCACACCTTTTTCTTCATCGACAAAAGATTGTAAGAATTGTTGATGGTTTTCAACTTTTTTTCCGGCCTTAAAATAAAGCGCTAGTGGTTCGAGACCACGTTCTTTGGCAATTGACGCTCTTGTTTTTCTTTTTGGCTTATAAGGTCGATATATATCTTCTAGTTCAGCTAACGTTTCGACATTTTCAATCTGGGTTTTTAATTCTATTGTCAACTTGCCTTGCTCTTCTATTGAAGTTAAGACCGTCATAATTCTTTCGTCAAGATTCCGCAAATAGAGTAAATTGTCGTGTAGATCTCTTAGCTGGCTATCACTCAAATTTCCTGTCACTTCCTTACGGTAGCGAGCAATAAATGGAATAGTGTTTCCTTCATCAATTAGGCTAATAGCAGCTTCTATTTGTGTTTTCTCTATGTTTAATTTGGTCGCAATTTTTTTAACAATATTCATAATATTCTCCAAGCTTCATTATAACATAAACGTGCTTTTTCTAGAGTTTTAGCTAGCATCTTTGCGCATTAAATTCATTAGTAGCTACTTAGTTCTAGAGTCGGTTTATCCAGCATGAAAATTAGCCATTTTTAGTAAAAAGTTCAAAGAAATATTAAAACAAACAAAATATTCTATCTAGAAAAATAATTATTTTAGAATAACTTGTTACTAGGAAAACGACTTATAATTATATTAGTCAACTAGCCCAAATGAGATTTTTGACAATGGGGACAAATAATATGTCCTTGTTCATCTATTTTTGTAATATTACGGAAATAAAAGCTTGCTTCGATTTGTTTTTGCAAGGTCCAGTCATCCAAACGCATTTCATCATCACTTTCAAAAACATGATGGCGTAAACTAGTGCAGTCGGTATAATGGTAATCCTTCTTCTTGGTTGGACAGAAGTCATGGCCAATTTCTGTCTTACACGAACGACAAGTATATTGATTGTTTTGTTCGTCACGTGTGAGTTTCCCGCCACAGAAAGGACAAAAACGATGTGACTCATCAACTGTGATCATGCCCTTTAAAATTATTTGTTGTATACGCCGGAAAGAATCGATGTCCTCGATACTAACGTAGACGTAATTACGAGTGAGATAGCTCTCGTATAGTTGGCTAATATATATCATTTCATTGATTTTATACTTACGGCGCTTTTTCATCGTTTTATCATCGTCCTCGACCGTATCTAAAAGCATTATTGAATATGATTTGTCTTTAGTAAAACGAAGAATAATTTCGTGCTGTTTGGTGTTTTCAATCGTAATAACCCAGTCTTTAAAAGTAAATTTTACGTCTAATGATTTAAGGTCAATAATTGATTTAGGATCAGTCACAAAATTAAAATGTCCAACTGCAAAAAGCGTAAGAATTAATGCATAACGCATATAGTTTCTTCGTAGTTCTGCGTGTTTAATTTTTACATTAGTGGTACTAGAGTTATCATCATCGCGTAAAAATCTAAATGTTTTATATATGCGCCGATAATCTTTTTGCATCAAAAATATATTGGTCTTTTTTAAAGCCATGAATTTATCTCGTTTGAGATTTTTCTGGTAAACCGGGCGTGATAATAGTGGAGTAATCGTTTGCAAGATGAGTTGTGACTTATCCAGAAGCTTATGGACTATATCTAAGTTTTGGCTGTGATTGCGAACATAGCCTGTATGAAGCTTTCCTAGTGCTAAAAAATAGGAACGGTGGTTGACCTGTTCAATTAGATTAAATTCTAAAAGTCGTTCAGCATAAAGCAAGCCACTCAAATAATTACGACTCTTGCGCACAAGGTCCATGATCTCATCTATTAAGTTACAGAATATCAGATTCTCGTATAGACTGTAGTCATCTTCATAAACACGAGTCAATAGTTTCTTTGGTTTAAGCCCCTTATTAGTTTCCGTTGATAATAAGTGACTATGGTTAGCCAAATGGACCAATGTATTTTGATTAATGACTTTTGCATTTTCAACTGGCAAAACATCGGCATTATCTTTTAAAACGATTGTGGGGTTATTGAAAATATTTATAATTGAGCTTAGAGATTTAACAATCTCTTCAACTTGTCGTTCGATATTTTTTAAATTTAGATTGTGAGTAATGGAAAAAAGCGTCAATTCATGAACGACAAAATAATCAAATTCTACATAGGTAATATCTTTATGAGTACGAATAAATTTATCAATACTTTTAAGTAAAACCTGATATCTAAGAAGATCAGTATCATTTATTTG
>CAYZOC010000059.1:0-5565 GCA_964480275.1 uncultured Staphylococcaceae bacterium
TCATATTTACTATCATTATTTTAGCACTATTAAACTTAGAAAAAAAAGTAAAATCTGTCAAAACTAAATTTTTTTTACTTGTGATATGGTTCGTTATTTAATATTTTAAAAGCGCGATAAGTTTGTTCTAAGAGAATTAGGCGCATTAATTGATGGGGAAAAGTCATCGGCGAAAACGATAAGAGTAGATCGGCTCTTTTTTTAACCTCTTCACTTAATCCAAGTGATCCCCCAATGATAAAAGCAACTTTTGACATGCCTAATTCAAAAGATTTATCTAGTATTTGAGCAAATTTTTCACTTGTATATGTGCTACCTTCAATCGCTAAAGCAATGACATACTCTCGTTCATTAATTTTATCTAAAATATGTTTGCCTTCGCTTTCAAGCACCGCAATTTTTTCTTTGTCACTTAAAGACTTATCACTAGCTAAATCTTTTATTTCATTAATATTAAGTCGACAAAACTTACCTATTCTTTTCGAATACTCAAAAATCAAACTACGTAGAGGAGCTTCTTTGATCCGGCCAACTACGATAAGATTAATCGTCAAAGTTGCCTCCTTTGACAACCTGCCACTGCCGAGCGGCCTTAATATTAAGTAGGCTTGTATCAATGTTTTTTCTTAGTAATATTTTGTGAAAAGCCGCTGTCGCCACTTCGGGAGTGTTGGCTTCTTCACTAATATGAGCAAGAATGATGTCTTTTGTTTGTGGTCCAACCATTTCACTCACGTAATGGGCACTAGCTTCATTTGATAAATGACCCTTGTCACCAAGAATGCGTTGAATTAAATCATAGGGACGGTTTGTTTGTAGTAACATTCTTTCGTTGTGATTAGATTCGATGATGTAATAATTTTTATTTTTCATATATTCAATATTTCGATCACTTATATAACCTGTGTCTGTCATATATACCAAGCTTTCGCCCCCATCATCAAATACAAAACCAACTGAATTTTCAGCATCATGGCTCGTCGGTAAAACAAAAACTTTAAATCCTGCTATCTCATATTGTTTATAGGCTTCAATCACATTAACACCAAGACCATTAAAGGTTTCCGGCGTGCAAAAAATCTTATCTTTGCTTATGCTTTTATAATCTCGAAGGAAATGATCGCTATGCCGATGAGTATAGAAAATGGCATCAATGTCATTAAGTGTAATGTTAAGGTCCCGTGTACGATTGTGGAACTCTTTTAAGGTAATGCCAAAATCAACAAGGATACGACCTTTTTTACATTCTAAAATCGTGGCATTCCCTTTCGAGCCACTAGCTAGAATGTAATATCTCATTATTCAGGTGTTCCTTTGCGCTTATTGTGTTCATCTTGCATTGCTTTAATGCTTGATCTAAGTTGGGAATCAGGATCAGAAAAATTAGAACACGATTTAAAGAAAATTAATGTCGTAACACCAACTTCTCCATTACGATTTTTAGCAATCATCACGTCGACAAGTGAAGGAGCAAGCTCGCTTGGTTTTTCTTTTAGAGTCTCATAGTAGGAACCATATTGGCTGTCTTTAGCTTTTAATGTTCCTTGATCAATATAGTAATCTTCTCTAAACATAAGCATGACAACATCAGCGTCTTGTTCAAGACCCCCTGATTCACGAAGATCAGAAAGTGACGGCCTTTTACTTGGGCGTTTCTCGACTTCACGAGATAGCTGGGATAAGGCGACGACTGTAATATCTAGTTCACGCGCTAATTCTTTTAAAGAACGAGAAATTTCACTGACTTCAAGTTGTCTACTTTCCGTCTTCTTGTGCGTTGTTACTAAACCGATATAGTCAATAAATATTGCTGATAAATTAGGATTTTCTTGCTTTAATTTTCTTGTTTTGAGGATGATGTCGGAAATTTTAATCCCTGGAGTTTCATCAATATAGAGCGGGATTGAGCCTAAGACCGCTAGCGCATCTTTCACCTTCATTTGTTCATTGCGTTGTAAATGATTTGTTTGAATTGACTTGTAGGCAACATAACTTTGGGCGGCAACAAGCCTCATCATCATTTGTCTTGAAGGCATTTCGACCGAGAAAAATCCGACAGTTTTATTGTTTTTGAGCGCGATATTTAGTGCAAGATTGAGGGCAAAAGCTGTTTTACCAACAGCAGGACGAGCGGCAACAATCACATAATCACCCTTTTGAAAACCATGAGTTAGGGCATTCAAGTCGCTATAACCAGTATTAACGCCAGTAAGTGTTCCTGTCGATGATTTTGCTAGGCTAGTCATATATGTTTCGAGGCGGTCGGCTAAAGTTTTTGTCGACTCAAAGTCAACAATCTTACGTTTTTGAGCAATGTCATTTATATCAGCGTTTATTTGGCCAATGAAGTCATTTATTTCTGGGAGTTCGCTAGTTTTATATTCATATAGCTTCTGATCGAGAACCTTTAATGATTCACGCAATAAACGGTAATCTTCAAGTTTTTGACAGTAATCTTTAATCGCAGAATATGTAAAAGCCGCTTCAGTAATGTCTTTTAAATAATCAAAACCACCAACAGCGCTCATTGCTCGCATAACTTCTAGTTGCTCAACTACCGTAACAAGGTCAATCGCAACATTTTTTTCAAATAAAACACTAATAGCATGGAAAATAGTCCGATGATCATTGCCAATATTTGGAAAAGATTCGCGCGAAAGATTTTGTAGTGCATAACTACATGCCTCATCATCAGTGATCATCAAACCTAAGACAGTACGTTCGATTTCTTTGTTATGTGGTACTTGTAACTGTGGATCATTAAATTTAAATGGTTCATTACTATAAATGTCTTTTTTGTTTTTGGCCATCATCTACTCCTTACTAGTAACAACTACTTTTAATTCACCAATTACACCTTTATAAAGTTCAATTTTAACAATTGTCGTACCTAATTGGTTGATTGGTGAGTAGTCAATTAACTTACGTTTATCAACTGTAATGTTGTATTTATCTTTGAGTTGTTTTTCGATTTGTTTTGCAGAAATAGAGCCAAATAGTTTGCCTTTTTCTCCCGTGGCCAAAACAAATTCAAGGAATACTTTAGCAAACTTTTCAGCCGTTTTTTTGGCTGCTTCAATATTTTGTTGTTCAGTAATAAGCTTTTGTTCTTTTTGATCATCAAGAACTTTTTTACTGGTTGAAGTTAATTGGACGGCGAGTTTACGGCGAATCAAAAAGTTTGTTCCATAACCATCACTGACTTCAACAACTTGATCTTTTTTTCCAACATTTTTAACATCTTGTAACAAAATTACTTTCATAATAAATACCTCTAACTATTCTTCTTAAGTGCGCGCGCATCATTGATATTTTGTGAAATGACTTCTTTTAGTATCAAAACAGCTTCGCTAATTGTTCGATTTTTTAATTGGGCGGCCGCGCTGGCTTGATGTCCACCACCACCTATTTTCTCGAGGAGGTATTGTACATTGATAGAGCCATCGCTCCGTGCGCTAATTTTTACTTCTTTTGGACTGATTGCCCCAACAACGAATGTTGCGGATACACCCTTAATTCTCATTGATTGATTGGCAACTTTTGCAAGTGTCGCGCTATCTACAATATCACTATCATCGGCGTGAGCCACAGTAATACCAAGTGAAACAGTTTCCAATGAATTCATTATCTTAGTTATTAATGCATATTCTTCAAATTCGTCTTTAAGGAATTCGTCTGCTAATGTTACATCCGCGCCATATTCCTCTAAAATCATACTAGCAAGGAATGTTCGGGCACCTGTAGTGTTGGTGCGGAAATAATTAGTGTCTAAATAGATACCTGCTAGCATTAACGTGGCATATTTACTATCAAGCGTATACTCAGGAGTATTGCCATAATAAATCATTTCGGCGACCATCTCGCATGTCGATGAAGCAGTTGTATCAATATAGTCAAATAGTGGTTGTTCAATAAACTCATCGGTTCGCCGATGGTGATCAATTACAAACACCTTATCAACACGATCAAGTAATTTTTGATCAACAACCATCGAAGGTCGTGATATATCACAAACGATGAGTAGTGTCTTACTGTTGACGAGACTATTTTCACCTTTTTCCGCGGCTAATTCTTGAGGAGTGATAAAAATTTTACTCTCTTCTTGGCGTGTGAAAGAATTGGTGACAGCGCCACGGGTTTTGGTTTCTGTTGCTTGAGAATTATAGACCACACGTGCCCGCGGGAAATCTTTTGGTCCCCCTTTAGCACTTGATTTTGCATAATCTGCTAGCGACTTAAGTCCTAATGATGCCCCAAGTGCATCTAGATCGGTTTGTGTATGAGGCATGATAAGAACATTAGATGCTTCACGAATATAAGAAAACAAAGTATCGGTATGCATTCTAACAGTGGTTTTATTTCGTTTTTCGGAAGCCGCGGTTGCTCCTCCAATATATTCATTTTCTTCCCCATACTTAGAAATAACAACCTGGTCACCTCCACGCGCCACCGCAGTGTCAATTGCATTAACCGCTAGATCGCCCAAGCGAACAAAATCTGGGAAATTATAAGCAAACGCCATAGATAATGTCATTCTCATTTCGCGGTTTTCATCTTTTTCACGGATAAATTGCATAATGGAAAATTTATCTTGATAGATTTTATCAAATGATTCATGCGTCATAACCATAATGAATGAGTCATCGCGATATTGACGAACTAAAATCCCATATTTATTGCAGTAATCAAAAATTGATGACGTGATAATAGCAATCATCGGGTTAGAAATTTCCCGGTTTTTAACCATGTCAGAAAAATTATCAATCATCACTATTCCTACGACAGGGGCTTGTTTTTCGCTTTCATCAAACAAATATTCAAACTCTGTAATATCACGGAATAAAAACAAACTCGCATCATTAATAAATTTCACTTCATAGTTACGTGAATCAATTTCAATTTTCAGTGTGTCATCAATATTGGCCTCGATAGCTTCACTTATATCGACAAGTTTTTTTAACTCTGGCCGCCACTGTAAAATACTCTTATCGAGAATATCGATATTACGATCACGAAACAGTTCGCTAATCCAAATGATATTGAAATCTTTATCTACTACGACAAGACCCAACATCGCAAAGTTATAGGCTTCTTTAACATCGCTTCCCACAATTTCTAAAGTATCTAAATCGTTTTTAGCTCTTTTCTTTGCTACACGAGCCATTTGAATCCATAGGTATAGTGTGTTTATTATAGCGATACCCAAGGTAATGAAAACAAAAACGGTCAGGGTTAAATATCTTTTTAAGTCAAAAATGTTAAAAACATAAACTAATCCAAGTGAAATCAAAATTATAAATTGGACTAATATCGAGAAAAATGTTTGAATACGTATTTTCTTTATTAATTTGAGCATAAGATACCTCGAATCTTTATTATTATACACCAAAAAAAGGTATTTATATACCTTTAGCGTGTACATGTAAGAGAGCTAATAAATTTTTACAAAATCACAAAGAAAACTCGAAGAATTTTTATTAAAGTTAGTGATAGGCTACGCAAGCAATTAAATATTTTCAACATAATAGATATGTATATGCTATTTTCTTATATAATAAAAACATA
>CAYZOC010000060.1:0-5320 GCA_964480275.1 uncultured Staphylococcaceae bacterium
TATTGTGCATTCTGATTTTACCAGAAACGTGGGCCATGATTACCATTCCGTTTTCAAGTCTCACTTTAAACGTTACGTTTGGGAGACATTCAACTACTACCGCCTCGACACTAATGACGTCATCTTTTGCCATATATTATTCACCATCCTTTAATTTCGTTAATACTTCATACCCCGACTCGGTAATAACAATGGTGTTTTCATAATGGCTACATAATTTGCCATCCTTAGTTTTTACCGTCCAACCATCTTTAAGCACAATTAGTTGGGGGCCACCCTCATTAACCATTGGTTCAATGGCTAAGACCATACCAGGACGCAAAATTGGTCCATGATTTGGTGTATCTATATTGGGGATTTGTGGGTCTTCGTGGAGAGCACGACCAACGCCATGTCCAGTGTAATCACGAGTAAGTGTATATCCGTGTTTCATCGCGTATTCACCAATTGCGTGGCTAATATTCGATAAGTGTTCACCAGGACGGGCAAACTGATCAAGCGCATACCAGAAGCTTTCTTCAGTAACCTTGACTAAACGCTCTGCTGCTTGGCCGCCTTGACCGACAATAAATGTCCGACAGGCATCGGCAACATAACCTTTAAGCGTGGCACCAACATCGACACTAACAATGTCGCCTTCTTTGATTGTTTCTTTTTTACTAGGAATACCATGTATTAATGTATCATTCACTGAAACACACACATTTCCTTTGAAACCACCATAGTTTTTAAATGTTGGAATCGCACCATGATCTTTAATTACTTTTAAAGCAATTTGATCAATGTCGTAAGTTGTAAGACCAGGACGAAGATTTTTTCTCACTGTTTCGTGTACAAGCGCGACAATATGGCCAGCATCACGAATTAGTTCGACTTCGCGTGGAGACTTAATAACTACCACTAGGCTACCTCATTAAGAATTTTGACCGCTTCGTCAAATGTAACATCAGCATTAACACCACCATCTACTGTTTGGAGTAATCCAAGATTTTGGTAGAACTCTTCGAGTGGGCGTGTGTCGATGTTGTAATGTTCAAGCCGTTGTTCGAGTAATTCTTTGGTATCATCTTTACGTTGGTAAAGTTCACCACCACATATGTCACAAATACCATCAACACGAGGTTTCATAGTATCGACATGATATGGCGCGCCACATTTACGGCAAACACGACGACCAGTAATTCTTCTAACAAGTTCTTGTTTATCACAGGTCACATTGATAACAGCAGTAATTGGTCGAGCGATTTCTTGACCGATTTCCACTAAAGCTTCGGCTTGGGGTAAAGTCCGTGGGAAACCATCTAGTAAGAAACCTTGACCACAATCATCTTGTCCAAGACGTTGTTTGACAAGACCAATTGTTACTTCATCAGGAACTAAATGTCCTTGATTAATATATGATGCCGCGAGGCGACCAAGAGCTGTTCCCTCTTTGATCGCTTCACGAAACATATCACCAGTTGAAATATGAGGAAACTTATAATGTTTTAATAACTTCTTGGCTAGAGTTCCTTTGCCTGCGCCAGGTGGCCCTAATAAAATAATGTTTAACATATACTTTCCTCCTATATTAGAATCCGCGAACTTGCGTTACTTCTTCAAAACTTTTACCAGCTAGTAGTCCATCAATTTGTGAGTTTACTTCAAGAGCAACACCAACAACAATGATAAGACCTGTTCCCCCTAAAGCAAGTGATTGATCAGGGACAACACCAGTAAGAACGAGAATAATTGGCAGCGCAGCAATTAGTGAAATAAAGATTGCACCAATGACCGTCACACGGTTTAAAACCTTACCAACATAACGTTCAGTTTCGGCGCCTGGACGAATACCAGGGATGTAACTTCCGTTCTTTTGGAAATTCTCAGCCATCTTGTCAGGGCCAATTTGTAGTTTCGAGTAGAAGAAGGTGAATAATACGATCAGGCTCACATATAGTAAGAGCCCCCATGGCATTTGCCAAGTTTGGTCGTTAAACCACGGCATCGTCACCATTTCACTACTTGAGAATACTTTAAGCCACTCGGCTTCAAGATTAGAACCTGCGATAAACGAGGCAATAATACTTGGTGCCATCATAATTGATGAGGCAAAGATTACGGGGAGAACCCCAGCTGAGTTAATTTTAATTGGTAGGAAACTAGCTTGCGCTAATTTTCTTGTTTGTCCGCCACCCTTTCCAGCGTGTTGGACAGGAATCTTACGTTTGCTTGATTCAATAAAGGTAATAAACCCAATAATGAGAACAAATGCAAGAATATAAACGCCAAATTGGAGTAAACCAACGAGGAGTTGTTCGCTGCCTTGTCCGACTTTATCGGCCAACCAGTTACGATAAGCATTAGTAATTTGTAAGGGAAGACTAGAGACGATACCTGAGAAGATAATCATCGAAATCCCGTTACCAATTCCTTTTTGTGAAATTTGATCGGCCAACCACATCGTTAACATTGTTCCCGCAAGAATAATGGTAATGATATAGAAGTAAGACCATAGAGATGTATCCGCAACTGTGATGAATTCTTGTGCTTCCATCGTTTTAATCACGCCATATGCTTGGACGGCGCCAAGTAGAAGTGTGAGGTAGCGGTTGGTCATCTCTAATTTTTTACGCCCATATTGACCTTGTTTACTAAGTTCAGATAGCGCAGGCAGGACATCTTTTGATAAAAGTTGCGTAATAATTTGCGCGGTAATATATGGGGAAACCCCTAACGCGAAGATTGAGAAACTTTGAAGGGTCCCTCCGCCTAACAAGTTTAGAAGTCCAAAGGCATCATTGCCTTGGAACGAAAAATCGTTAAGTGTTACGCCCGGAACAGTAATTGCTGCCCCGATTCTGAAGACAAAGAGAATCATCACCGTAAAGAAAATACGGTCCATTACTTCTTTGTTCTTAAAAATTCCTGCTAATTTTTTCATGTTATAGTACCTCGGTTTTACCACCAATTGCTTCAATCGCGCTCACTGCGCTCTTCGAAAATTTATGCGCTTGAACGGTAAGCTTCTTTGATAGTTTACCACTTCCGAGTACTTTAATACCACTAAGTTCTTTTTTGATAAGACCTTGTTCAATTAGTAGTGTTGGGGTCACAACTGTGCCTTCTTCAAAGACGTTAAGATCTTCAAGATTAACAATTGCAAATTCCTTGTGATTAACATTTTTAAATCCGCGTTTAGGAATTGCCCGGTAAAGAGGGTTTTGTCCACCTTCGAATCCGAGTCTGACGCCACCACCAGAACGTGAGTTTTGGCCTTTATTACCAGAGCCGCTGTTTTTTCCTAAGCCAGAGCCGATACCACGACCGACACGTTTAGAAGTTTTGCGTGCTCCTTCTGTATAAGTAAGTTCATGCAGTTTCATATTTGCACCTCCATTAATGCCGTCATTACTGACGGAGTTTTTTGACCTGTTCAATTGATTTTAATTGACGTAGTCCATTATCGGTTGCCCGGAGAATATTAAGAGGGGTTCTTGAACCGTAAACTTTACTGTAGACGTTTTTGACGCCTGCTAATTCGAGAATTGCCCGGACTGGACCACCAGCAATAATACCGGTACCATCTGGAGCGGGTTTTAAGAAGACACGGCAGGCACCGAATTTACCAATAACTTCATGAGCAATTGTATCATCTCTTACGAGTTCAACTGTATACATGTTTTTCTTGGCTTTTTCTAATGACTTTTTGATTGCATCAGGTACTTCTGCGGCTTTAGAACCACCGAAGCCATATTTTCCCTTACCATTGCCAACAACGACAACAGAGGAGAAACGTAAGCGCCGACCACCCTTAGTAGTTTTACTAATACGGTTGATTGTAACTACGCGTTCTTCATACTCTTTGACGCGTGGGCCATATGGCTTTCTGCCCCGACCACCACGGCGGTTTGGGTTTGGACCACTACGGCGAGGACGACGGTCGTCTTGTTTTTGTTCGTTGGCTACTGGAGCTGCTTTTTCAACTGCTTCAGTTGCGACTGTTTTATTTTCTTCCATCGTTCCGTCCTCCTAGAATTTAAGCCCAGCTTCGCGGGCTGCGTCGGCTAATGCTTGAATGCGTCCGTGGTATAAGTAACCACCGCGATCAAACACGACTCTTTCAATGTTTTTGGCTTGGGCAATCTTAGCAATTTCCGCTCCGACTTTTTTCGCAGCTTCAATGTTGTTGCCATGTTCTAATTTTAGATTGAGTGAGCCGGTGGCACCAAGGGTCACGCCAGCGACATCGTCAATAAGTTGCACGCTAATATTTTTGTTTGAGCGATAGACGGCTAGTCTTGGGGTTTCGGCCGTTCCACTCACCTTACGGCGAATACGGGTATGGCGACGAAGTCTGATTTCATTACGTTTAATTTGTTTTACCATAACTATCTCCTATTTCTTAGCCCCGGCACGTTTGCCTTCTTTACGAATAATGTGCTCACCAGCATATTTAATACCTTTACCTAAATATGGTTCAGGTTCGCGAACCGCGCGGATGTTCGCTGCAGTTTGACCGACTGCGTGTTTTGAGAAGCCACTAACTTCAATCGTGGTTGGGTTAGGAACCGCGATTGTACTGCCTGGAGTTGGTTCGATCACAGTTTCGTGTGAATATCCAACTTCAAGTTTAACAGCTGTGCCCTTCATACTAGCACGGTAACCAATACCGACTAGTTCAAGTTTCTTTGTAAACCCTTCAGAGACACCAACGATGGCGTTATGAAGGAGTGCCCGGGTTGTCCCATGGGCTTGTTTGGTTGTCTTAATTTCATTGGCACGTTTGACTGTAATTTCGCCTTCAGTCGCCATATCAAGACTAATGAAGTGTGGAATCACAACTTCTTGCTTGCCTTTGTCGCCTGTGACGGTCACAACGTTGTCTTTTAATTCAACTTTGACATTTGTGGGGACGATAATAACTTTGTTACCTATACGTGACATGTCATTACCTCCTACCACACATAAGCGATGACTTCGCCGCCGACGTTAAGGGCGCGCGCTTTTTTGTCGGTCATCACTCCTTGTGAAGTTGAAATAATTGCAATACCTAATCCTCTTAATACGCGTGGGAGACGATCAGCAGTTGCGCTGACACGTAAACCTGGCTTAGAAATTTTCTTTAGCCCTGAGATTACGCGTTCGCCTTTTTCACCATATTTAAGGTTTAAGGTTAGGGTTTTCTTGACTTCGCCTTCGACTTTGTAATCGAGGATGAAGCCTTCTTCTTTTAAAATTTTTGCGATTTGTGTTTTCATCCGGCTGCTTGGCATCGCAACACTTTCGTGATGGAGCGCATTAGCGTTCCGGATTCTTGTTAGCATATCCGCAATTGGAT
>CAYZOC010000061.1:0-5314 GCA_964480275.1 uncultured Staphylococcaceae bacterium
CGATTAAGTACTAGCGCCTGAAGCTAGCGCGTCTGCCAATTCCGCCATGGCTGCAAATATCTAGTATGGCGAATTTTTCTCTATCGCGTTGTTAACTCGAGTAACATAATCAGCAAATAAAGAGGTTCCGCCGAAATTATTATATATCTCGCTACTATTCATTTGCAAAACATTTGTGTCATTTTGATAATTTGCCCGGTAGCGGTTAAATAAATCATTAAACGTATCAATTGTGTAGTAGTTTTGCCCAACAATATCGACAAGTCGATCATAGTAATAATTCTTCCATTGATTGTTTACTTGAACATTGAATAACTCTTTATTATCAATAATCGTGTAGAGGAAAAGACGATTATCTTGTGGCTCGCGATTTCTTCCCTGTAGTTTAGAGTGGAATGGAGAAATATCTGCTAATGCTAGACCACCATCTTCACTGCCAGGAAAACCTAGGCCAAGAGCCCAGTCATAGTCATAAGGAATAAAATATGCCTTGTTGTTTTCACCTGGATTGAAGTAGATGTAATAGTTATTGCCATTATTGCGAATATCATCTTGGTTGCCAGTCAAATATGATAGTGCGGCAAAATTAAGAAATGAATTTATATCAACAACTGTCTCAATTGCCGCTTTATATTCTTGGACTGATTTGCCTTCATTCTCTTGAAGAACACGCATCAGATTAATAAGATTTGCATGCGCGACTTCCGGAGAGTTTTCAATCGTTTTAGCTTCATCGGCATATTTTTTATATTCTTTTGCATCATAGCGAGGATAGTACATATTATATTTATCTTCAGGCCCAATCATTTGCGGGTAATTTAAATATTGTTCATAACGAAGATTGCCCTTGTCCCAGTCTCCCCATTCACTGCCCTTGCCCCAGCCAACCTTATAAAGGTCACCTTTAGCGTTAGTGCTAGTAAAATAGCGTTGCAATAAATCTTTATCAATCGTTTCATTGATTGTTACAACTCCCATATCACTAAAATTTGTTCCACTAGTGACGTGCACATTAGCAAGGGTTGAGTTAGGGGCGATCAGCCCATACTTTTGAAACAAGGAAAAAGCAAATGGCTGATTAACCAATGATTCATCCGGAGTCTTGTACATTTTAATATCAATTTTATCAAGACCGTTTTTGTTAGCAAGATCAGCTAAAAACGTCCGATTATCACGAGCAATATAGGCTAAATCCATCTCTGTCCATGCTTTTTTTAGACCAAATTGTTGATAAATATCATCATCCCAAACTTCATTAAATGAAAGTTTAAAACTTATGGCATCACTAACTCTTTCGCCATCCATAAAGTTATAGTTGCGGGAAGTATTACCTTTTCTCCGCATCCCTACTTCATCAAAACTATGATTTTTACCATTAACATTTATATCAACATTAACTGGCCAATATAAATCTTGATAACGATTATCTATATCTTCTGAATAGTTTCTTCCATAGGTATCCATCAGGATAAATATTTCTGGGCTTGCACTAATGTCGATTGTCACCTTTGTGCTTGGATGCCAAAATTCATAATATTCCGGTGTTGCAAGCGTTTTGGCATCAAGAGGATAAGAAAATCCATTATACATTGATGTCAAAGGGTCAATTGGAGTGTCACTAGTACTAGTCGAAGGTAAGCTAGTCACATCACTAGTTTGTTCAATTTCACTAGTCGGCACTTCGCTATCACTAGTTGAAGAAGTTGAACTTGGATTGGAGGGTTCTTGGCTATCAAATGAAGTGGTTTCATCATTAGAAGAATTACTTGAGGGGTTTGGTCCAATCGGAATAAGCTCACAAGCTGTAAGTAATAGCGCAAAGATCGGAACTAACATAATTTTCTTCTTCATAAATACCTCCTGATACATTTTATCACACTATATTTAGGACTAAATATAAATTCCACTATACTACACTTGTTTGCTTTCCTTGCAAAAATGATATAATTACAACTTGGAAGTAAAAATTATGCAAACAAATAAAAAACCAAAAATCAAAAAAATCAAACGTCCACAGACAGTTGGTGAAGAAATAGCAAATGCCGTCTCGCATGGTGTAGTCGCACTTTTTGGCATTTACGCGCTTATTCATCTCATTATTAAGGCTAATAGTCCCGTCGCACTCTTTGCCGGGATCCTTTATGGTATTTCAATAATTTTATTGTTCTCCATGTCTTGTCTATATCACTCCCTATCATTTACGCGGGCTAAAGGGGTGTTTAAGCGTTTTGATCATATTTCCATTTTCATTCTTATCGGTGGAACATTCGCCCCGGCACTTTTACTTATTCCCGGCCTAAGAACACCATTTTTAGGGGCTACATGGTTGTTAGACACAGGGTGGATGTTATTTATCATTCAATGGCTTTTTATTCTTGTTGGTGTTGTTTTTAAATCAATTTGGGTGCATAAATTTCAAGGTTTCCACTATCTTATCTACATAGTATTAGGTTGGTCTGCGCTTGTTTTTATCACCGAATTATATACTTTTAGTGTTCCGGCCTTTTGGCTGATTCTCCTTGGGGGCATCGCCTATACTATTGGCACAATTTTTTATGCACTATCACGAATTAAATACTTTCACTTTGTTTGGCATATCTTTGTTGCCGCTGGTGCTATTATTCACTTCATTGGTATAATTCTTTTTCTCTACTAAAAATAGCTCTAAATATTGAAAAAGGTAGATGACAATCCAGTTGCACCTACCTTTTTTTATTGGCTACTAGTCAATTAACTTGTACTAGTATTTGGTCCACCAGATCCCGTTGTACTAGTGTTACCTTGTCGCCGATTATTGGCTTCATTTTGCCATTGTTGCCGAGCCTCAGTTGTTTGATTAGTAAATTGTGTGATAATTGTTTGCATTTCATCAACCATTTCTTGTCGAAGTGTTTGTAGTTGTTCTTCTAGCGCTTCAACTGATTGACTGTTGGCAATCGCTTTTTCAATTTGAAGTTTAAGGGCAAGAATGTCTTCACGGTATTGATCATGAATTAATTCACGTTGTTCAATAAACTCTTCCCCTAATGTCGCGGCAATTTTATTAAGGTTTTGATGTGAGTTTTTTACCATATTAAGTAGTTCTTGTTCCGACATTTCTTCAATTTCCTCAACAAGCAAGTCATTGTTAGCAATCATCGCTTTTTTCCTGAGACTATACTTAAGAGGTGTAATTCCATTTGCATTAGCCTCGGAAATTTCACCTTCCGTATAAACTCTTGTACGCGTACTTATTTGTAAGTTGTGTTCTTCAAATTTATTATTGAGATGATTTTGAAGGACGGTAGAAGTTGTTGCTTGTAATGCCGTGATTGGGCTTGTTACATCAGTTTCGACATAGGGGTCAACTGTTTCCTCATCGATGAAATCAAGCGCTAGCGTCTCATCAATAATAGCTTCAACAGCATCTTCAAGCGAACTATTCTCTAGTTGAAGATTTAACATAATCATCTCACCATCTCCGTTAAGAGCGTGAGCGTTAGTTACTCGGGCCTCCTCATTTAACATAAGGGCGACACTTGGGTTGATACTGATCGTGGCATAGGCAAGATTTTCACTTAAGTCTTGCGATGTATCGTCAGTAGTTAAATTACACGACACAAGGAGGGCTAAAATGGGAATTAAGCCAAAGAATTTTGTAATTGTTCGTTTTTTCATTTTGCAAACTCCCTTTCTAAAGCAAAACTTGTTGCTTCATAATGAATACGATGCAATTAGCTATTTTATTTGATTTCCATTGAAAATATTTGTCGCCAAAACAAAAAGAAGAGAATTCACCTAAAGGGTATATAATAGAGAAGATGATAACAGTCACATAGGAGTATTTATGAAATATTATGTCGCCGATTTTGATTTTTTCAAGGAAAACACCGCTGTTTTTTTTGATAAAGAAGGGCACCAGATTCTCCTTGCTAAATTAGGCGAGCAAGTATATGCAATCGCTAACCGCTGCCCGCACTTTGGGGCCTCGTTAATGAAGGGAACAATTGAAGATGGAGTTGTTACATGTAAATCGCATGGTGCAAAGATCAATCTAACTAATGGGGAAATTATTAGAGATGCTAAAATGGGATTTATTAAGTTTAAAACTAGACGGGCAAAAACATATCCCGTCACGATTGATAATAATCGTGTTTATGTTGAAATAGAATAAGTTCTTAACAAATAAAAAATGGATGCCAATAACATCCATTTTATTTTACTTATTTTAATTAGAAATTAGCGATATCTGGATCTAGCGCCAGTCCAAATGTATCATGGAGAGCATCTAGTTTTTTAATATCTTCAAGTTCTAGTTTGAAGTCAAAAAGATCAAGATTTTCGACAATCCGACTTGGTGTAATTGTCTTTGGTAGTGGAAGGTAACCATGTTCTAAACTCCATCTTAAGACAACTTGACCAACACTCTTTTGATATTTTTTTGCCATTTCTTTTACTTGTTCAAAGGCGAATATCTTGCCAGTTCCTAACGGACTATAAGCTTCTGTTAAAATATCATGCTCTTCATTGAAAGCCACTAGTTGTTCTTCCTGATCGCTCGGGTTAATAAGAATTTGGTTGACAGCAGGTTTAATCTCTGTTGCTTTAAATAGTGCTTCAAGGTGATGGATTCTAAAATTAGAAACACCAATTGCTCTAATTTTACCAGCCTTATAAGCATCTTCCATTGCCCGATAAACTTCACGGTTACGTGTTTGATAATCAGGGCGGTGAGCGATGGGGTTCGGCCAATGAATAATATATAAATCGATATAATCTAAGCCAAGACGAGCTAGACTATCTTCGATTGCCTGCTTGGCATCTTCGTAAGTCCGATGGCGATTAGTGAGTTTGGTTGTAAGAAATATTTCTTTACGAGGAATGCCACTTTCTCTAATTGCTTGACCAACACTCTCTTCATTATAATAGCCTTCTGCACTATCGATGTGACGATAGCCTGCTTTAAGTGCATTAGTGACGGCATTATAGGCCTCTTCACCATTTTTCACTTGCCAAGTGCCAAAGCCAATGACAGGAATTTTAACGCCATTATTTAGCGTGTAGCAAGCGGTGGGATTATTTAGGTCAACGCCCTTTAAAAATTTTGATTTAAACATAAAATTTCTCCTTGATTCCTTTTCATTATAAAACAAAATCATCCTTTCCTTAAGAAAAAGGCCTAACAAAGAAAAAAACTCCTTATTTAGGAGTTAATTTAAGCATAAATGTGTTGTATGACCTATTTTAATACAATTACGCACAAAAAAAATGGCTTAATATAGACCTTTTATTTTTGAAGAAATTTATAACAGTGTTTTCTTTGTGTCAAAATAGA
>CAYZOC010000062.1:0-4813 GCA_964480275.1 uncultured Staphylococcaceae bacterium
GAGCTCCCGGCTCATAACCGGTCGGTTATAGGTTCGAGTCCTATAGGGTCCACCAACTTTGGAAGCATACCCAAGTGGTTGAAGGGGTCGGTCTTGAAAACCGATAGGGGATGCAAGTCCCGCCAGAGTTCGAATCTCTGTGCTTCCGCCACGAAGAAATATTAAGCCTATCAAGGCTTTTTTTTACCTACAAATTATTATAAGAAAAGGCCCCACTATCATCGTCAAGTGGGGCCATATTTAATCTAAACTAGTTACTAACGATTGTTAATTGCGTCAATTGGTTTTTTACGGGCAATACCAAGAACAGGGAGGATACTTGCGACAAGCGCACTAATCGTAGCAATGCCAATTACGAGCACTACTTGGCGAAGAGTAAAGGCGATGAGAACGATATCCGCTTGAATTGATTGCGCAATTTGTCCATTGATGAGGCCTACCGCTGGTATCGTTACAACAATGGCAAGCACAATATTGATCAAAGCGATAATTAGACTCTCATAAGTAAAAATCTTCACAACATCGAGTTTTCTTGCTCCTAGTCCCCGAAGAATACCAATATCGCGTTTCTTATAAGAAATTGAAGTAGCGATAAAGTTCATCATTAAGAGGGCACTAAAACCAGCAAGGATTGAACCAAGAATAAGAAACGTTAAGGTTAAACCTTCAACTAGACTACCAAACATATCAAAGACCATGCTATAGGCACTTTCAACACTGAGACTATAGTCACCATTTTTATAGATCATCAGCCGTGAATAAGAATTATAAAGATTATCATCGTTATTAATAAATGCTAAACGTGAAATCAGCGACAAGGGGAAGTCCTCAAGTCGACCTTGACCAAAGGTGATTGTTGATAATATATATGTTTCGAATAAAAGTGTCTTACTAGCGCCACTTCCATTTATCGCGCTCGTAGGGAAATATATTCCCGCGAGCGTGTATTCACTATAATCTTGGTAACCGCGGTTGCCATTATTAATTTTATAATCACCGACCTCACTACTAAAGAGGGAGACGAGCTTTTGTTTGTTGGTGGTATTATCTGCCCATGAGAGTAATTGATTGATGCTAGAAAAGTTATATAGTTCATTGTCACTAACTCTAATTGTCAAGACAGGGTTATTAAATTCATCATACTCAGCAATATACATATTCGCCGCAGTCGCATCACTTTCCATTAAAATATTATAGGAAAGAATTATTTCATCATCGGCAAGACTCTCATTACTAAAACTAATAAGACGATCAGTAAACAACTGACTTTCTTCAATGATAAAGTTGATGTTACGATTTGGATACCATTCGTCATCGCCATAGTTAGTCATTGTATTAGCGTTGACTGGATAATATTCATCGGCAAAATATTCATCGGAATTATGGAGATTATCTAAGGCGACATCATTTCGATAAAAAGTGAAAAGATAATTGTTATTAACATAGTTATATAAGTCTTGTTGACCATAATAGTCTTGGGCAAGCTCTTCAAGATTTTCGGGGTCAAACATTTCTTCATCATAGTCGACGGCAACAACACCTGCGATTTTCACATCAAGATCGGAAATAAATAATGACTTATCAAGTACTTGTGTCGCCCTTCCTACTTCTGTTGGTAAAAAATCAGCGGGTTTGATGTATTCAACCATATATGAGTCAAAGCCATCAGCCACATAGTAGGGAAGACTAAAGCGGTAGAATAGTTCAAGGGCAAAACTAGTAATAACGATATCACTACCATTACTTGGAAAATCCCCGGCTAAAAACTCCATATCAAGGTTATCAAAGTATTGTTCGTCAACAAACATTGACATTTTTTGAAAGTTATAAAGTTGACTATTTAAAACGCGATTACCAGCATTGAGACTACTAATTGTCGAGGAATCAAAGTTAAAATATATATCATTATCGACGATCGGGGCGATACCCGCTGTTGGGAAGGCCGCTTTCATGTCGTTGAGGGCTTCATCAGTAAAATTAACACTAGTACCATAGCTAAAGTAACCATCATCAATCATATAAGTTTGCCGCAATTGGACACTACGAATATCATGATCTGCTAGTGTGCGGGCATGGGATTCGCCACTTTTAAACGCACTCATTGTGTCAGTAAGGGCAAAGAATGTAATTGAAATAAATGAGAGAATAATTGTAAAGAAGAGGCGGACTCGTTTATGTTTAAGACCACTAGCACCAATTTTCAAGGAATCTAAGTTTTTAAGTTTAGAACTAATGAACTTTAAAATATTACCATCATAGTCTTTAAGGGTGATCCGCTCTTTTTTCGTTTGATCAAAGGTGAAACTATCAACCATTTGCCGATTTTTTGTAATAATAACATTTTCATTACTCGCTTGTAGGTCACGGAGCAAGACCAAATCCGGATTATCAAGTTTATAACCTTCTTCAAGATGAACAACGTTATTATTAATTGATAAACCCTTTCTTACTTCTTTGGCGTGAGTGATTTCCTTTGAAGTGTCAGAAAGTATTTGCCCGTCTTTCATCTCAATAATTCTATCACCGTATAGTTCAGCTGTTTCGCGATCGTGAGAGACAACAATAACTAGTTTCTCGTTGCTCAACTTTTGTAAAATTTCAAATACTTGACGGCCAGTAACTGAGTCAAGTGCGCCGGTAGGTTCATCCGCTAGAATAATTTCTGGACTCTTAATTAGCGCTCGAGCAATCGCGACCCTTTGTTTTTGCCCACCCGATATTTGATTGACACGGCGGTTTTCAAAACCTGTCATATCAACTTTAGCTAAAATGTCGGCGATCGCTTCCTTTGTCGCTTTTTTGCCTTGTAGTTCAAGCGCAAGTGCGATGTTTTTGCCAATTGTAAAATCTTCAAGTAGATTATATTCTTGAAAGACAAAACCAATAAAGGTATTACGGTAACTATCATAGTCATGACCCTTAAAGTTAAGACTAGACTTGCCCTTAATAATGACTTCACCCTCATCAGCGCGGTCCAGGCCCCCAATGATGTTTAGCATCGTTGATTTACCAGAACCACTTTTACCAAGGATAAATATCATTCCCTTTTCTTGGAAGTCGACTGAAACGTGATCGAGCGCTTTGACTGAAAGCGCATTTTTCATCTTGTATGTTTTCGAAACATTTACTAAAGAAAGCATATTATTCTCCCCAATTTGAACTTTTGATTAATTATATCATAACTAAATACATGTTATAATCATTGTAATAATGAGACGAAAGACAAATGAAAACACCCATCAAAAGCAAAATGAAAAGCGTTTGATTTTACGCTTGTTTTATGGTGTAGCGCTTTTACTAGTGATCGCGTTAGTTATTATATTTTTTCCTCGACATAATCAGTCAATTAATTCTTCCTCCGATAGTATTACCAGTAGTGAAATTGTTAGCGAGTCAACAAGTGAAGACTTTTTTGCTACATACCAATATAGCAACACTTTCCCCGCACAAGCGATTAGTGACTTTTTAGCAAGTAAAATTAGTAGTAGTGCTGAGAGAGTGATACCAGCTTTTACTGGCCTATGCTATTATTTTAAACAAGAGTTAATTATCGAGGATAAAAGTAACTTTCAAGTTTTTGTCCTTCTCGAAAGTAGTGAAAATCTAACGGCTAACCTCAATAGTTATCTTGAAAAATTAAATGAAGGTGATTATACACGCGCTCAACTTTTTAGCACTAACCCCTATAGTGCAAGTTATCAAGATAGTAAGGAAAGATATTATATTCATATAATGGATTACCAAGGGTTTAATCTAAAGTCTTTTGTTAAGTTAGATATTGAGTGGATTGAATAAAAATAACTACCCTTTTATGTGAAAATAATTAATAATTATTATATGAAAATTATCTTAGATTTAGTTGATGATCAATACCCATTTGTCGAAGTTAGAAAGACTAGACACGCTGCTCGTGGTGTTGTTTTAGATAGCAACGGGCGAGTCGCACTTACCCATCTTTTTGTTGAAGTCGATAAATTTGGTGGTCGTAATTACTATGAACTACCTGGTGGAGGGCTTAAGGATAATGAACATCCCCTTGCGGCCGCTAAGCGAGAAATGGAAGAAGAGTTAGGTTTACGTGTTAAATTTCTTAAAGAACTAGGCTGTGTCCATGATTTTTATAACCTTATTTTCCAAGAAAACTATTCGCACTATTTTCTTTTTACAATCGAAGGGAAGGGACAAAAAGCGCTTGAACCACGGGAAAGTCTTTTAATTGATCGTGTTGATTGGCTAGACTTAGAAGAGGCAATTGATTTTTTTGAAAGCTATGAGATGCCGGGTGTCGGCTTACTCGTCAAACGAAGAGAACTACCAATCTTAAAACTCGCCAAACAATTTATCGAAAAAACAAACTAATATGATAAAATACATTTGTATTTAAGGAGCACATTATGAATAAAACGTTGTTATTAGTCGCCCGTATTACTTCACTTATTTCTGGGATTCTTTGGTGCTTGACCATTGTTTTTATTCCCGTTGGTGTCTTAAACATCATGGCGTCGAAAAAATTTGATCTCGCAGAAAAAGGTGACCCAACTGTCACAAGAGACAATGTAAGAAACTGGAGTATCTATCTACTATTTACTGATATGCTCTCCGGGATTCTTGGACTCATAGCCGCGCTTGGCGATGAAAATGTTGTTGATGTTTCAAGTAGTTACACACAAACAGGCACAAGTGTTGAAGAACGACTCAATAATCTTAGTCGTCTTTATGATTCAGGCGCGATAAGTCGCGATGAATACGATCAAAGACGAACAAAAATTCTTGACGACATTTAAAAAAAGAGCACATAAGTGCTCTTTTATTT
>CAYZOC010000063.1:0-4361 GCA_964480275.1 uncultured Staphylococcaceae bacterium
TGATTATATTGCAACCGGACATTATGCCAAACGCGTTGATAAAAATAATATGACATACATGTACAAGAGTCTTGATCAAAATAAGGATCAAACATATTTTCTTAGTCAACTCGATCAAGAACAACTAAAAGCGTCACTTTTCCCCCTTGGTGATATTGATAAAACCGAAGTGCGGGCAATCGCTGATAAACTAAACTTAACAGTGGCGACAAAAAAAGATTCAACTGGTGTTTGCTTTATTGGTGAACGACATTTCAAAAATTTTCTGCATAATTATTTACCAATGAAAAAAGGGGATATCGTTGATATTAATCGCGGCAAAAAAATCGGTATTCATGATGGTGTATTTTATTACACAATCGGCCAACGACGTGGTCTTGGTATTGGTGGACTCAAAGACTATCAAGAAGCCCGTAGTTGGTATGTTTGTAAGAAGGACGTCGAGCAAAATATTCTCTATGTTGCTAATGACGAAAATGATCGGCATCTCCTTGCTGATCGTGCACTAATAACTAATGTCAATTTTAACAGTGTTCGCCCACTTGAAGGTGCCTTAATATCAGCTAAATTTCGATATCGCCAAAAAGATTTACCGGTGATAATTCACTATTTAGCAGATGGAAATGTATCGCTAGAGTTTAAGAATCCCTACAAGGCGATAACGCCAGGTCAAGCGGCTGTATTTTATGATGGCAATATTTGTTTGGGTGGGGGAATAATTAGCGAAGTATATTACAACAATATTAAGATTAATTAGACACTTGTAATATTTATAACTATGTTATAATAAATTAAATCGTTGCGGAAACTCAGTTTGAAATAATAGCGAATGATGGGTGGTGAGAGCATCATAATAATCAAACAGGCCACTTCCAAGAGAGACCAATCATCTCCGTCACTCACGTTACGAGCAATCAAGAGCATTTATCAAATGAATAAGGATGGTACCGCGGACATAGTTTCGTTCCTTGCGATATTTTTTAATTTAGGAGAAACTTATGAAGTATTTAAGTGGTCAACAAATTCGTCAGATATGGCTCGATTTTTTTAAGGAACGTGGTCATTCAGTTTTACCAGGGGCTAGTTTGATTCCCTTAAATGATCCAACACTTTTATGGATAAATAGTGGAGTTGCCGCGCTTAAACAGTATTTTGATGGTAGTAAAATTCCAAGTAATCGGCGCATCACAAACGTACAAAAGTGTATAAGGACAAATGACATCGAAAATGTTGGTTTTACAAGTCGCCATCATACATTTTTTGAAATGCTTGGAAATTTTAGTATTGGTGATTATTTCCGTGAACAAGTTATTGCCTGGGCATTTGAAATATTGACGAGTGAAAAGTATTATGGACTCCCTAAAGATCAATTATATTTCACATATTTGCCAAGTGATGTGGAAACATATAAATTTTGGCAAAAAATGGGTGTCACTAAAGAGCATTTAGTCCCGCTTGAAGGTAATTTTTGGCAAATTGGTAGTGGTCCTTGTGGACCTAATACAGAAGTGTTTTTTGATCGAGGTGAAGCCTTTGATCCACAAAAATTAGGCATTGAGCTCTTAAAAAAAGATTTAGACAATGATCGGTATTTAGAAATATGGGGAATTGTTTTCAGCCAATATAATGCTGTTGAGGGAATAAAACGTGAAGATTATCAAGAACTGCCAAGTAAAAATATTGATACTGGGGCAGGACTTGAACGAATCGCTAGTGTTTTACAATCGACGGAAACTAATTTTGAAACCGATTTATTTTATCCGATAATTGAGGCAATCTCGACGATGACCGCTTTTACTTATCGTGAAAATAAAATGGCATATCGTGTGATTGCAGATCATATACGGACATGTACATTCGCCCTAAGTGATGGGGCCTCATTTGCCAATGAAGGGCGTGGTTACGTCTTACGGAGGCTACTAAGAAGAGCGATGAGATTTGGGCGAAAAATTGGCATCAATGACCCATTCATGTACCGCCTTGTTGATAACGTTATTGAAATCTATCAAGACTTTTATCCTTATACAGTCGGGAAAAAGGATGAAGTAGTACGGAAAATACACGCTGAAGAAAAACGCTTTATCAAAACACTGAATACTGGTGAATTACTAGTAAGAAAAATTATTGACGAAGGGGTTCAAGAAATATCTGGTGAGCTGGCGTTTAAACTATATGATACATTTGGTTTCCCTCTGGAACTGACGCTGGAGATTGCTAAAGAAAATAACCTCAGTGTCGAAGTTGATAAATTTAATCTTGAACTTGAGGCCCAACGTGAAAGAGCGCGAAATGCACGAAATGATATCAATTCCATGGGCAAACAAAGCAAGGACTTACTAGAAGAAGTAAGCAAGTCAACTTTTGTTTATGATGCCCTAGAAATTGATGCAGAAGTAAAAGCACTTTTCATTGATGGAAAACGCTGTGAACAAGTCATTAACACTGGCCAAGTTATTTTTGATCAAACAGTATTTTATGCTGAAAGTGGCGGACAAGTAAGTGATGAAGGCATCATTATAAGCGAAGATTTTAAAGCAACAATCAAAGTTATGAGCAAGGCCCCAAATGGTCAACACTTGCACGAGATTGAGATTGAGTATGGAGAGCTTAAAGTAGGCGATCGTGTACGGCTAGTTGTTGATGATAAGCGCCGTTTGTTGACGATGAGAAATCATAGTGCAACCCACTTATTACAAGCCGCACTTAATAAGGTGTTAGGTAACGACCTCGCGCAAGCAGGCAGCTTTGTCGGACCTGATTATCTCCGTTTTGATTTTAATTATGACCAAAAAATTACTGAAGGTCAACTTGGTGAAATCGAAACACTTGTCAATGAAATGATAGCAGAAGCTAAGGAGCGAGTTGTCCATATTTTACCGCTCCAAGAAGCAAAAAAACTTGGCGCCAAAGCTCTTTTTGATGAAAAGTATGAAGATATTGTTCGCGTTGTTGAATTTAAAGACTATTCACTAGAATTTTGTGGTGGAACACATGTTAAAAACACAGAAGATATAGGTTTATTCTTAATTGCAAGTGAACATAGTGTTGCTAGTGGAATTAGACGAATTGAAGCTTATACTAGTCTCGGCGCCTATCAAGAAGTTCTCAGGAGATCGACGATTATTAGAAATACTGCCAACCAATTAAAGTTAGGTAATATCAATGAACTTGCCGATACGGTTAAATTGCGATTACAAGAAAATAACCTCCTACAAAATGAAGTGCGTGTTCTAAAAGAACGAGAGGCAAATGTTCTCAGTAAAACACTGAGAGAAAGTTTTGTTGTTCTCAATGGCATCCACTTGCTAGTTTATCAACTTGAAGGAGCCAAAAGAGGTGATTTAGTTCTTTTAAATGATAACTTGAAGACTAAATATAAAGATGGGGTGGTCGTCCTTCTTGGTGATGGTAATCCGCTTGATATCGTCGTTAGTTCTGGTCCTGTTGCTATTGAAGAAGGGATATTTGCTGGTGACATCGTTAAGAGCTTAGCTCACTACCTTGGCGGTAGTGGTGGCGGTCGTAAAGACTTTGCTAATGGGGCTGGACGGGTAAACAAACCGATTCGTGATATTGAAAAATTTATCAAGGGTTTAATTGTTAATGAGTAAGATTATTGGATTAGATTTAGGGACAACAACACTTGGAATCGCGATTAGCGATGACAGCCAAAAATTTGTATTTGGCCGTGAAATATTCCGTTTCAAGGTAAATAATTATTATGCAGCCCGTCAATATGTCCTTGAACTTGTTAATAAGGAAGATATTGATACAATAGTCATAGGATTGCCGCTTAATATGGACGGTAGTGAAGGCGAGCGGGCAATAAGCACAAGACGATTTGCTGACGATTTACTAAAAATGAAAAAAAATTTAATCATTAGGTTTCAGGATGAACGTCTTACTAGTGTTGAGGCCGATGAAAGACTAATAGCCCAGGGATATGATAATAAAAAAAGAAAAGAGAAAATTGATATGGTGGCGGCGATGGTCATACTTGAAACATATCTAAAAGCGAGGAAATAAGATGGCAATAAATGATGATGAATTAGTTGTAACTGACGAGAGTGGTAAAGAGTATATTTTTAAAATTCTTTTTACTTATGAAAATGAGGAAAGAAAAATGAAATATATATTTTTCTTTGACCCAAAGGATGAAGATGAAGTAATGTTTGCCCGCTATTTTGATGATGGGCATCTTGAATACATTGAAGATGAAGATGAGCTCGCAGAAGTTGAAGAAGTTTTTGCTTCTTACAGTGAAAACGATGATTTTGTTGAAGATAAATAAAGTGTTTTAATCGCTTATAATCATATTATTTTTAATTATCTTTATTAATATATCTTTTATGATATAATTA
>CAYZOC010000064.1:0-4325 GCA_964480275.1 uncultured Staphylococcaceae bacterium
TAATATTATGAAAAGAAAGTGCATATTCAAAAGATAAATAGGATGGGCCATAAATGTATGAAGCAAGTAAGTAGCCATCGGTGTTGCTATTCGTTTCGTAAACACCTCTTACAAGTGGAAATAAGATACCTTTATCAATGTCTCTTTTAATTTTCCCATTAACATCTACATAGTTTTTATACTTTTCTTTCAGATCTAATGTTGTAATAATCATATTATTTCCTCCACTTAATTTTATTATATACAATTATCTGGAGCAAATCAACTATTATCCTAATAAATTTCGGCTAGACACCTAAATTTGGCTTTTCAATTTTTTTAATGGAGAGTTTTGCAATCTAATGGTGGAGAATATTGTAAATTAATGTTGTATTCTTAACACCTAAAAGAAAATGATAATTATTAAGGGAACATATCGCCCATCCGATGGCTTAACTAGGACGTTTACCCTAGTTGTAGTGATGTAATTATTAGAGAATTGATGTTTCCACACACTAGAAATTACATGCCTAGAGTATATATTTATGTTTCCTCATTACACAAAAAGAAGCATTTAACCCTATTTTGGGGTTTAGATGCTTCTACTACTATTATAGGAATGACTTTGTTAAACAGTTCTTAATGAAAGCAATGTGATAGTTTCAACGTGAAATGTTCTGGAAAACATATCAACAACTGCAAGTTTAGTAGGCTCATAACATTCGTTCAAAAGAGAAATATCGCGCGCTAATGTTGCGGGATCACAAGAAATATATACTATTTTTGCTACCTTTAATTGTAAAAGCGCATCAACAAACTCGGTGTCTAATCCCTTGCGAGGCGGATCAACAAACACAACATCAATTACTTGCTTGTTTGCAATTATTTTCTTAATAAAATCACTTGCATCATCTTCATGATATTCGACATTTTTTATGTTGTTTAATTTAGCGTTTTCTTTGGCATCAATCACAGCTTGCTTAACTATTTCAACCCCGATAACCTTTGTGACTAATTGAGCCATCGACATTCCAATTGTGCCAATTCCTGAATATGCATCAAGTACAACATCAGTTGATTTTAATGCGCCATATTCAATCGCCTTTTTGTAAAGTTTTTCTGTCTGATCGACATTTACTTGGTAAAAGGATTTGCTGGAGATATTAAACTCTAGGCCCATCAATCTGTCTTTTATTTTGCCACTACCAAAGAGGATGTGTTCCTCTTTTCCCAAAACAACATTAGTGTTTTCACTATTCACATTTTTTATTAGTGTAGTAATCTCTGGATGTTTTTCAATTATCTTTTCTATGAATTTATCAAAATTATTAATGTTTGATTTACTACAAATGATTACGACCATTACTTGTTCATAAAATCTTGAGGTTCTAATCATTATTTTTCTTATCTCACCTTTTTTGCTTGTTTGATCATAAGGTTTATAAGAAAATTCGTTCATTAATATTTTGATTGTTTTAATAATCGGCGAACTTCTTTCATCTTCAATATAACAGTTATTAATTTCCACAATATCATGTGATTTTTTACGATAAAAACCATGAATAATACGGCCAAAGCGATCAAGCCCAAGTGGCATTATTATTTTATTGCGGTAAAAGTAGGGATTATCACTGCCAATTAGATCATCAACAGCTAAATCTATATGAGCTATATTATGAAAAGCCCGCAGAACCTTGTTCTTTTTGTATTCTAGTTCTTTTTCGTAACTAAGATGGTGAAATTGACAACCACCACAAGCAGATGCTACTGGGCACAATGGTGCGATGCGATCTTGAGATTTTGTGATAAGTTTTTTTATTTTTCCCACGAGAAAGTTTTTCTTAACAAAAGTTATTTCAACTTCCGCTTGTTCTCCAATTATCAGGTTTTGTACAAAAATGGTGTGACCATTATCTTTAGCCACACCTAACCCATCATGGGTATAATCAACTCCTGTTACTGTTTGAATTTGTCCCAGCCGATATTCCATATTATTTACTCATCACTGTGCGGATAAATTCTACTTCCTTAGCCACGTCTAACCGCGGGAATAAGGGTTCCCCTTTATTAACTTTTTGTCCTCCGACGACTCCATATTTTGCTAAACATGTATATTTTTGTAATTTCTTGTCAATCCCAAGCTGAGCAAATAACTTTTTGGGGGCCTTTGTCAAAATTGGTGATAGTAAAATAGCGGCAATATAAAGATTATTTGCTAAATGGTTCATGACACTTTCAAGCGCACGCTTATCTTCCATCTTCGCCAATTCCCAAGGCTTAGTGTTATCAATATATTTGTTTGTCGCGGAAACTAGTTTAAAAGTTTCAATTATTGCATCAGTGACTTTTAAATCGTCAAACGATGTTTGATAATTGTTAATCGTCGCCATCGCTAACTCTTCTAATTCTTCATCAAATTCCGTTACTCTCCCCTTATACAAAGGAATAATACCAGCAAAATATTTTTCAATCATTGAAACAGTACGATTTAAAAGATTGCCAAAGTCATTAGCTAAATCAACATTAACTCGCTCAACAAACTGTTCAGGACTAAATTGACCATCACTACCAAAAACAGTTTCCCGCGCTAGATAATATCTTACAGCATCGACGCCATAACGATTGATAAGTGGATATGGATCAACGACATTACCTCGTGACTTACTCATTTTTGTGTCTTTCATCATAAGGAGACCATGAACAAACTCTCGGTCGGGTAGTCTTTCACCAAGTGCCATCAAAAACATCGGCCAGTAAATTGCGTGGAATCTAGTGATATCAGCACCAATTATATGAACAGTTTCGGCGTTAGGGTCTGCCCAAAACTTTTTAAAAAGACTATCATCATCACTATCATAGCCTAAGGCGGTTATATAGTTAGTCAATGCATCAAGCCAAACATAAACTACGTGTCGTGGATCTTCTTTAACGTTGATTCCCCACGTAAAAGATGTCCGAGACACCGCTAAATCACCAAGGCCAGGCTTAATAAACGTATTAACCATCTCGTTTTTCCTGCTTTCAGGAATAATAAATTTGGGATTATCGTCATAGTATTTTAATAATTGATCGACATACTTTGAAGTTTTAAAAAAATACGACTCTTCACTAGCGCGGTGAACTTCACGACCACATTCAGGACATAAATGTTGATCACCAACTTGCGTATCAGTCCAAAATGTTTCTTCATGAGTGCAATACCAACCTTCATAATTTCCTAAATAAATATCACCCTGTGCAAGTAAGCGTGAGAAAATATTTTGGACTGTTTCCATGTGCTTTTGATCTGTTGTACGGATAAATTTATCATTGGTAATATCAAGAGTTTGCCAAAGATCAAAAAAACCTTCAACGATTTCATCAACAAATGCTTGCGGGGTTTTGCCTGCTTTTTCTGCATTATTTTCAATTTTTTCGCCATGCTCATCAGAACCAGTCAAAAAGAAGACGTCATAACCACGAAGTCTTTTATATCGAGCAATTGTATCAGTCAAAGTCGTACAATATGCGTGGCCAATATGGAGCTTGGCGCTAGGATAATAAATCGGTGTGCTAATAAAAAATTTCTTGTTCATAGTTTCCTCATAATGATAATTATAAAACAAAAGCCGCCTCTATGGGCGGCCGTTTGTTTTACTTGTCTTTTAAACCGTATTTCTTATTGAAACGGTCAATCCGCCCATCAGCCTGGACAAAACGTTGTTTGCCGGTGTAGAATGGGTGGCAATTTGCACATGTGTCAACCCGAATTTCTTTTCTAGTTGAACTTGTTTCAAATTCATTACCACAGCTAACACAAGTAACTGTAATAAGTTGAGTATTTGGATGTAAACCTTTTTTCATAATGCTATACTCTCCTTCCGCCTTGAATAGATTAACTAATTCAAAGTAAGTTCTTAGCGAATAAATCTTATCATTATTGAAAATAATAAGCAAATAAAAATCGAGCAATTCATTATTTTTCTTCGATGTTAATTGAAACCCTAATATTTATTAAAGACTCTGCAACCTTAATTATCGCGTACGTATCTCGTGCGCGCGAGAATTTAATTGAAAAACACTCAATTAGGGCGAAATGACACATTCACTTGTTTTTGCCTGTTTTTGTAAGCGTTATCATGTACATTCATGCCTATTTAGGTTTGACATACCCGCTTTTTATTGATTACATTAAGTTACACAGTAACGAAAGGAGACACTGTTATTATGAAAAAGAAACAATTAGCTGTGCTGTCGCTATTTGGCGCCCTTGTATTATCTGCATGCGGCACAACAAGCGCGAGCACGAGTCAAGAACCTAGTGGAAGTACCACAGAACCAACAAGTACTGATGATACCCCATGGGC
>CAYZOC010000065.1:0-4210 GCA_964480275.1 uncultured Staphylococcaceae bacterium
GCATCTGTTTGACGTACAGAAGGTCGGGGGTTCGATTCCCTCAGCATCCACCATTGTTGTAAGAATAATGCATCAAACGATGCATTTTTTTATGTAAAAAAACCAACCAAAGTGGTTGGTTGTTTAAATTAATCGTAGAGTGTAATACTTAAGTTAGCATTATTAGTGCTTAATTCATCGACTTCAACGATAACATTTATCTCGCCACCCTGATTCCAAGAATAACTTCCTAGATCAATCCGGCCACTACTGAGAATGTCATTATTACTTATATTAAAATTATTTGAGGGAATAGAATTACTATAGTCGGCTTCAAGAAGTTCAACAAGAAATAGACTACGACCCTGATTGTTATTGAGAAAGTAATCCCAAAATGATGGGGAATTTCCAAGACGAGCATCAACTCGATAGATTGCAACTCCACTTTGGTCAAGACCCCAGTTTGTATTACTATGAGCGCGATAAAGCCCCGCAGGCGTATAGTACATGATTAATAAATATTCATCAAACACATCACCATCTTCTAAATTAGCGTTGCTTCGAGGAATTAATAAGGTCGAGTTGTGACCATCATCAGTTGAATAAGCCGCTAAATTAATTGAATAAGTCGCTTTTTCTTCGGCGACAAGAGGATTTATCCATCCCCAAAGTAATTTGGTCATAGGCCCATGGTCACCACTATTGTAATCCATCATATCCCAGCCACCAAGTGGGCCTGCATCGTATGTTGTCGAATATAAATCAGGCATGGCGAGCATATGACCCATTTCATGAATGAAAGTTTCGGCGTTAACGCTAGCTTCGACACTCAAGGTGTCGTCTTCCATAAAACTATAACTTGCCCACATATAGTAACCTAACCTCATGCCATCATCTGTCGGTGGCAGGTAATCACTAAAATACGTTGCAGTATATACCCACGCCCACCATGGATCAACTTCATAGTTATAATCAACCGAATAGACAAAAAAGACACCATCAATATAACCATCATCGTTATAGTCATATTTAGTGAAATCAACCCCATCAATTTTTGCGAATGCATCAGCAACAGCATATTCATCACCTATTTCACCGCGACCCTCGATAAAGGTTTTATCACGATTAGCGCTGGTGGTTATTTTATCTAGGACGTCAAAAGTGATATCGAGTTGGCCATAACTAGACTTCCGGTAGTAGGAAGCAACTGATTCCCAGCCTGTTTTAATACTTGTGCCATTAAAAAGTAGTTCTAGTCTATTTTTATAGTCACTAGCAAAACTTGTACCATAAATTTCGACAGGAACAACTAAAACATCGTATTCACCAATTGAAGGCATTCCTGATTGATCAAAAAATTCAAGTTGATATTCATTAAGCGTTTTTGTGTTGCTTAATCGACGGGGAAGTGGTCCAGTTTGCTCACTTGTGCCTATTTCACTTGGTAGTGGTGTGCTATTTGAAGTGCTTGGGTTTATCGATTCACTAGTTACAACTGTGGAGTTATTGCTAGAATCAGACGACGATAGAGATGGGACCTCACTTGTAGCACCATTACAGCCTGAAAGGACGATGGCAAGAAGTGGGAGTAAGACGCGATAAATTTTCATATATTTTCCTCAAATAATTTCATTAATTTAAAAAGCCCTTGGGCAACCAAGAGCTTTATTATAATATAAATAGTCTTGCTGCTGATAGAGTTTTATATTAAACATTTATAATTGTTCGACAAGCTAACCTCTAGTTATATCAGCGTTTTTAGTTGTGAATAATGCTTGTTTAAGCATCAAAAGAGTCGTGTACTATTTAACTTGCAACTGAGAAGATATTAATCGACCAACAAGTTTCTGGCGCGTATATTTGATCATCAAAATATATATCGATGAATAAATCCTCGCTTAAAATATAACCCCAGTCATTATCGAGGGTGAATAAGGCGGCTAATTGAGTCTCATAAGCAATCGCATCAGCCTCGACCCAATCGAATAAGTCAATATAGACATCGATTGGATATTCAACGTCACCATAATCATCGATAAGATAATCATTTGAGAATATTTGTGGGATTTGACTATAAATATCACTACTAAAGAAGGCATTGACCTCACTAGCCTCAATCTCCGCGCGATCACCTGTTTCAACTGGTTCGCTAGGTTGACTGGAATTATCTTCATCGGCGATTGAGTAAATATTGATATAGAAAACTGGAACCTCATAACTTTGATCATCTAAGCCGACAAAAATGTATAGATTTTCGGATATGACATAGCCATTTTCATCATCAAGAGTTAACACTAAGGCTAGGGCATCATCATAGGCATAGGCATCAGCTTCTTCCCAATCAAAAAGGTCGATATAGACGTCAATTGGATAATCAGGACTTGAAAAGTCGCCAACCTCATAGTCTTCCGAGTAAATTTTTGGAAGGTCCGCATAAATATCATAGCCAAACAAAGCATTTAAATTAGTTGGATCAATTTCTGCTTTTGGTGTTGGGTCACCAATTTCCGGGAATGAGAAGAGGTTAATAATATAGACATCACTATCTAGATATGATTGAAGGAAAAGATTATCTTCAACTTGGAATCCTTCATCAATAGTTCCATCTAAGGTCGCTTCTAATTGTTCTTCGTAGGTACTAATTTCGACTGCAGTCCAATCAGAAATTGTCACATAGACATCAATTGGATAGTCTTCACTCGAGTCATCTTCTAATTGATAATCACTAGTAACAATGTTAGGAATTAGTGAATAGACATCACGGCCAAACAGCGCATTAAATGCAGTTACGTCAAACTCACCATCGACTGGTGTGCTTGTAACAGGTTGAGTTGTACTTGTCCCATCTTGGGGTTGATCAGAAGGTGTTTCTGATGTTGTTCCACTACAGCCGACAACCAAAAGGCCAATCAGTGGAAAAATGAAAGTTTGTTTTTTCATAGTTAATCTCCTTGAAATAGAATGTTACCACAACGGTGAATAAGATAAAAATAGCAAAAAAATGATAGCGCTTTTACTGTTTTTGTTTTTGTTTGCTCTAAGACTTAGTTAAAAAATGTTAATGAAAAAACAACTCATATAATCAATCTTAGTTTCATCTAAACACTATAAAAATAAAAAAAGTGTATTTTTGTTTACAAAGTTGTCAATTTATTACATATTAATTACATGCAAAGAACATATAAATTCAATAAAATACTAAATTTCCGTGATTTAGGTGGTTACTACACAAAAAACGGCATTACTAAAAGCGGCATTATTTATCGCAGTGCTCGTCTCAACGAAATGGATGATAATGATTTAATCCTCTTTCAAAAGTTAGGGGTTAAAAGCGTGCTTGATTTAAGAAGCAAAGAAGATAATATTAATAAACCAGATCGCACTCAAGAGCTAGATGGAGTCAAGCATTATCACGTTGCAGTTAATGGAGATGGACGGATTCCTAAAGATAATAGTGATATGGCAAATATGTATATGGAGATGCTGGAAAATCCCGACAATACTAAAGCGGTCCTTGAAGTTATTTTACATGCTCCTAAACCTTTATTAATTCACTGCGCAGTAGGTAAAGACCGGACTGGCATATACGCAAACCTCCTTCTAGAACTAGCAGGTGTCGATCTTCTCGACCGTCAAGCCCATTATTTAGAAAGCTATGCGCACCTTCGAAAATATCAATTAGAAAACTGGGAATTTGTCAAAACATTGCCCTCGTGCCTCTTTACTCCAAGTCTAGAATATCTTGAAAACTTCAATAAAATGTTTTATCAAAAATATCAAAATGTTAAAAAATATTTGGGTTTTGTGGGGTTATCGGAATTAGAAATTAAAAGCCTAGAAAAATTGCTTGTATAATGTTTACATTTTTATGTCCGTATGATATATTCACTTTAGGATTTTCATCCCGTTATTAGTGTTACCCCTAAAACTAATAATGTCTAAAGGCCATTAACTTACGATCCCCCTTGGTTAATGGCCTTTTTCTTTTTTTACGATTTAAATATTTTGACAATTTTTAGTCAACCAAAATCTATAAAAATGAAGAGCACTATATTCTCTTTACACTCATTAGATTAATGATATAATTATCTAGATGCAGCCGTAGTTTAGTGGTAGAACTTTAGCTTCCCAAGCTAACCGTGCGGGTTCGATTCCCGTCGGCTGCTCCATAATTAGTGAAGTGTCCCCCAAAAGTTAGACTTAGGTAATTAAAGAAATTATACTAAGAAAG
>CAYZOC010000066.1:0-3825 GCA_964480275.1 uncultured Staphylococcaceae bacterium
TATGATAAATATCAATTGGTGAACCAACTTGTTGAATATAACCATCTTTCATAACTACAATTCTAGTTGCCATTGTCATCGCCTCAGTTTGGTCATGCGTAACATAAATTGTTGTTGCATTCATTTGTTCATGGAGGCGAATAATTTCTGACCGCATTTGCACACGTAATTTTGCATCAAGGTTAGAAAGCGGTTCATCCATGAGCACGACAGCGGCTTGACGAACAATTGCCCGGCCTAGGGCAACCCGTTGTCTTTGTCCACCAGATAGATTTTTTGGTTTCCGGGCAAGGTATTCTTCAATTTCAAGAATTTTAGCGGCTTCTCTAACACGACGGTCGATTTCGCTTTTTGGTAGTCTTTGAATTTTTAAGCCAAATGCCATGTTATCGTAGACGGTCATATGAGGATATAGAGCGTAACTTTGGAACACCATCGCAATACCGCGATCTTTTGGTGGTAAATCATTGACGAGTTTTCCATCAATAATTAAATTTCCATCAGTGATATCTTCTAAGCCGGCAATCATTCTTAGGGTCGTGGATTTACCACAGCCAGAAGGGCCGACAAAGACGATGAATTCTTTGTCTTCGATTGAAAGACTAAAATCGGTAACAGAAAAATTATCGTTACCTTCGTATTTCTTATATACTTTTTCTAATGCGACTGTTGCCATACAAGTCTCCTTTGTAGTTGTTGAATATATGTTAACACAAATTTAATCAATGTAATTGTTCACAGTGCACAAATTGTTATTTTTTATTCAGTCTTAGAAAAACATTAAAATAAAATGCATTCCAATAGTCACGAATATCGAGGTTTGTGAGCTCAATGAATTTGGCTAGTCGATAATTAAAAGTATTGCGGTGAATATAGAGCATTTCACTTGCCACTTTAGCATTTAGTCCAGCGCGCAGGTAGGCACTTGCTGTCAAAATAAGTTCGTGAGGAACCCGCTTGAATTCATCGGCCATCAATTGTTTGATTTTACTGAAAGAGGCTAGCATTTGCTCAAGAATAATATCACTGAGATAATTAAAACCCTGCATGTTTTCAAACGCATATTGGAGAGCTCCTCGACTTATTTCATTATAAGTATGAGCGCACACAAGGACAAACTTTGCTCCTAGGTCACTATTAATCGTTGGAACCGCTTCGCTAACTAGTGAGGCAAAGCCTTCATTAGCGATGATATAACCTTCGTGAATATTAGTTTCAACAAAAATGTATTCTTTTTGATAAAAACTATCAATAATTCCCCGTATTGTCTTGGTGTCAAGCTTGCGCTCTAATTTAAACAAGTAATATTTATCCATGGCGATACTCTAGAAGAAGGACGGCAAATGGTGGTAATTTTAGCGTTTGATTGATCATTTCAACTTCCCGATAATTTTTAAGCAAGACTTTTTCAATCCCTTCTAAATGCTCACAAGTAAAATCGACTTGATAAGGCCGAAAGTTAGCAATAACCATGATTCCTCGATCATCTTTTTGATGAAAATATGCGAAAACATCTTGATGGTGCTCATCAATTAGTTTAAAGGGTGTATTTATTACGAGATTTAATATGTCAGATTTAGCTCTTAACTTCAGCGCTTTTTTATAAAAATTCAAAATTGAATCCTTGTCTTCAAGTTGACTCTCAACATTAACTTCTAAATAGTTGGGATTAATTTTAAGCCATGGTTTTCCACTGCTAAATCCAGCATATAGTCGATTATTCCACTGCATCGGCGCATGGCCATTAGTGCGACTTGTCCGTTGAAGATATTTGATTAGTTCTTCTTCACTGCTAAATCTATTTCCAGCATCCTTGATGAAGTTTTGATCACTTACGTCTTTAAAATCTTCTAACGAGTCATATAAGACATTGCTCATGCCAATTTCTTCACCATTAAATAAGAATGGCGTCCCGTACATAAATAATAAAACTGTGGCTAACATTTTTGCTGACTGCTTACGAAATTTCACACTTCCATATTGACTCAAAACGCGGGGATGATCATGATTGTTCCAATATAAGGGTAGCCATGACTTTTGATAGCAAACTTCAAACCAGCGCTTGAAATTTTGTTTCATACCCACGACATTGGTAACAATTTCCTCGTCTTTTTTGCCTTCGCTACCATATGCGCCATTTTCCCAGGCGGTATCAAAATTAAACACCATATTAATCGGCCCACTTGCAAAACCACTATAGAGGAGTGATCCTTCTGGCGATACTCCACCCCCGACCTCACCCACTGTTAGTGCATCATAGTGATCAAGAACCTGTTGTTTGAACTCCTTTAAATAGTCAAACATTTGGGGAAGATTTGAAAATTTATGATAGTCAAGAACAGTACCATCACTTTCAGGAGGTAGGGTCGAATCTTTAAAACTATTATCACGGGCAAGGTGAGCAATTGCATCAAGTCTAAACCCATCAACACCAAGATTAAGGTAAAACCGCGCTACTTCAAATATTGCTTGTCTAACTTCTTGATTATCCCAATTTAAATCCGGCATCTTTTTTGAAAAAATTTTCATGTAGTAACTATCAGTTGTTTGATCATATGCCCACGCTGAGTCCGTAAAAAAGCCCCGCCAGTTATTGGGTGGTTTACGTATGCCATGTTCATCAACGCTGCCTTTTTGCCAAATGTAATAGTTGCGTTTAGGATTATCTTCGCTCGACCGTGACTCGATAAACCAAGAATGTTCATCGCTTGTGTGATTGAGAACAAAATCAAAAATTATCTTAATGTTACGCTTATGGGCCTCGTCGATTAAAAGTTTCATATCACTTGTCTGTCCAAAAACTGGATCAACATTATAGTAATCACTAATATCGTAACCATTATCATCACGAGGGGATTTAAAAAATGGACACACCCAAATAAGATTGATTCCTAAATCCTTTAAATAGTCAAGTTTGGCAATAATTCCTTTTAAATCACCAATACCATCACCATTAGAATCATAAAAAGATGCAGGATATATTTCATAACCAACGGCCGTCTGCCACCATTTTTGTTGTCTAATCATAAATTGTTTCTCCATTTATTGCGGCGTTAATAAATCGATGCATTTCTTCGCTCGTAACTTTAGGTGAAAATGATGGCAAATTATTGATGGGAAAGAACCCAACATCTTCGATTTCATGATCATGACTACCGGTCATCGATAATATTTTTGCAACAAAAAGCACAACATAAGAAGGTGTTTCATACTTACGCAAATATGGTTTTCTTGAAGTGACGCCTAAAAGCCGAACTATCTCAATTGTGGCTCCGGCTTCTTCAAAGCACTCACGAATAGCCGCATCCTTAGGGCTATCGTAGAGGTCACACCAGCCCCCCGGCAACGAATAACCATGGTCAGATGCTTCCTTTACAAGTAAGACTTCATTTTGTTGGTTTAAAATCACAGTTCTAACACTAACATTTGGCGTCGGATACACTTCGCGAACAAAATAGTTTGGACGTTCAAATTTGATATCAACAAATTCTTCAAGCATCGCCTTTGTTAAATCTTGTACTTCTTGATAATTTTTTAGTGCATAACTATCTTGCGAATACTTAAGGCCGATTTTGGCGATTGCTTGGAGTTTAATAATATAATCTAAATACTTTTGTTCACTGTTATTCATAATAAGCCTCTAAACAAATTATATACTTTATTTGGATGTTTTTCACTTCATTTGTAGAGTTGTAAATGATCTGAGACCAATTTCTTCAAAAAAAGAAGGGTGATTTGTTAATATCATTTAGGCAATCATTCCTTTCTCAATTAATTGTTCTCTTTTTTGTAAAGGTGTGAGCCACCCGATTGAAGAACTGCAGA
>CAYZOC010000067.1:0-3771 GCA_964480275.1 uncultured Staphylococcaceae bacterium
ACCCGGCCTACTTCCTTAGCAGGGAAGCCCCTTCACCAACTTGGGTATTGCTCCAAACATTGCCTTTAAATATTATCACGGAAGCAGTTTTATGTAAATAATATTAATGGCAATTTTTATTTAAAATTACTAGTAAGCTTTCGCAACCACAACAAGGAACTTGGCCTTTTTCCCACTGACGATACATTTATCAGAAAAAGCGTTTTGATTAAATGGCATACAGCGAGCAGTCGCGCTAAATTTTTCTTTGATTAAATCTAGCCCTTTTTGATCGCCATCCCACATAATTTTGGCATAACCAAGCTTATTGTTTAAAATATCGTCAAGTTGTTCAATACTATGAGCTTCAGTCGTATGTTCTAAGAGGTACTTAAATGCTTTTTGGTACATCGCATCATGAATTTCTTGAAGCAGAGGCTTAATGATTTCATCTAATTCCTCATCCTTAATCATGAATTTTTCCCCATTGTAGCGTTTAGCGACACTAATATTGTTATTTTCAATATCACGAGGGCCGATTTCCAAACGAACAGGGACTCCCTTCATCTCATATTCACTAAACTTCCAACCAGGTGTGCGATCACTATCATCAAGTTTTACTCTGAGACCAAGTTTATCTAAACGTTCTTTAAGTTCACGAGCTTTAGTAAGTACTCCCGGACGATTTTGTTGTATCGGAATAATTACTACTTGTGTGGGCGCAACAAATGGTGGAAGCGATAAGCCATTATCGTCACCATGAACCATTATTATCGAGCCAATAAGTCTTGTCGATACGCCCCAACTAGTCTGAAACGGATAGACTAGATTGTTTGTCCGATCCTGATATTTAATATTAAAAGCGCGAGCAAAACCATCACCAAAGAAGTGTGTCGTTCCACTTTGGAGCGCTTTCCCGTCTGGCATAAGCGCTTCAATTGTATAAGTTTCGACCGCCCCGGCGAATTTTTCATTTTCAGTTTTTACACCCGTAAGGAAGGGTATTGCCAACAAGTCTTTGCCCATATCATTATAAATTTGCAACATGTCAAGGGCCTCTTGCCGTGCCTCTAACTCAGTCTCATGCATTGTATGACCTTCTTGCCATAAAAACTCACTACCACGAAGAAATGGACGAGTCGTTTTTTCCCAGCGTACAACATTACACCACTGATTGTACTTTTTTGGTAAATCCCGATAACTAGAAATTATTTTTTGAAAATGTTCGCAAAAAAGTACTTCGCTGGTTGGGCGAATAATTAAATGATCATCAAGCTCATTTTTCCCCCCAATCGTGGCAATTAATGTTTCCGGGGCAAAGCCTTCAACATGGTCTTTTTCTTTTTGGAATAGTGAAGTGGGTATCACTAATGGCATATAAACATTTTCATGACCGGTTTGCTTAAAGCGACGATCTAAAAAGGTTTGAATATTTTCCCAAATTGCATAACCATATGGCCGATAAATAATAAAACCTTTAACACTACTATAGTCCATCAATTCAGCTTTACGACAGACATCAGTGTACCATTGAGCAAAATCATCTTCTATTCGTGTAATGGCCTCGTTTTTAAATTCTTTTTTCATACTATCTCTTCCTTGTCAAATTCATTATTTTATTAGCTTTTTTCTTCTCGATTGGTAGTAACATTTGTGATTTTTTACTGATCTCATCACTACTAATGTAATCAACACCCGCCCGAACAAAGTACTCAATATCTGTCCACGTTGGTAGATCGATCAATATAATTGGTTTTTTATACCTTAAGAGCTTCCCGAGTGCTGCTAATAAGTATAAGCGATTTCTCTCATTTTTATAAGTGTTTTTAAGAATAGTCTGATCAGCAAAATAAAAATCAAAAATTTCATAAATTGTGTTTGGTAAAACTAATTCACTATCTTTTAATGTCAAAGAAATTTCAAATCCAGCAGACTTAATTTCTTCAAGAACGATTTTAACCTCGTCAATTTTCGTTAGAGATTCTTCAATATCATCTGAATCAAACATCAAAACAATCTTCAAGACATCAACATGATTCATTCTTGTCAACGAACGAATAATTGAGTCCCGATTTATAAGTTGGACCGGCATAAATAGTTTGATGTCACGTTCCGGTACTTCGTTATAAAATAATGATGTTATTTTTCTTGTAACAACTGAGAATAGTTCTTTATCTCGACCTGACCTAATTGCAAACTCAGTAAGTTCTTGATAAGTGTTGAACACTGATTGGAATGGTTCGATAAAAGAAATAAAACCTTCAATTTTTGCTTGCTCAACACTAACAATTGGTCGAAACAGCAACTGCATTTTTTTATCCTTGATAAAGTGATCTAGTTCAGCGCGAACATAGTCACTAGAAAGTCCTGTTTCTGGTTGGAGATTATCGTGGTAAACAACAAACTGATTTTTGGATTCGGCCAGAAAAGCAGCTCCCCTTGCAACTTCAATAATATCGGTTAGGTTTGCAAATATTTTTGCCTCGGCGACCCCAATGGAAAATGAATATCCCTCTATTCCATTTATTTTCATAAAACTCAGCAATTGATGTTGAATCGAGTTCGCAATAATTCTTGTTTTTTTATAGTCTTGGGCTTTCGAGTCAAAAACACCGACATGAAGATCATCAAGATCAAACATCACACGATGTTGATTAAGAAATAATGTTAAGTGATCTTTTAACTGCGTTATTAATAATTTCTCGAGGTCAATATCGTCTTCACGTCTTTTCTGCAGTTTAAAAAACCGAATAATCATTAATATTCCCCGGCCCTTGTGATGAGCTTTTTTAAAAATAGGGGTAATTTTATCAAGATTATGAAAATATGTTCTAGTTTTATCATCAAGCCGACGATTAATTTGATGTCGTGGGCGAAGATATCTTAATAGATAACTTTCCAAATAAACGATTTTTCGCTCGCGATCAATTTTTAATACTTGAAGTAGTGAGAAAAAAGTTGATTTAAGTTTAGCGACATTAACATCCGCTTCATAAAATAGAGGGACATCTTCTCCTCGCAACAATGCTTCCAGCCAGTTTCTAATTCCATCAACCGCATTACTTTCAAATTGATGGAAAAATCCCTCAATGTTCTTTTCGCTTCGTTTAGAAAACTTTCGCTTGTCAAAAAATAGTGAACGGTCACGGCCAAAATCCACTACATAAATTCTGGTAGGATTAATCGCGGTTTGTACTTCACGATTATATTGTTGGTCATGCTTATGGTAGAAGAAAAGACTCAAACCAAGAAAAATCAAAAAAATAAAACTCAATATAAGTGAAACTGTCAAAGCAGGATACTGCTCATAAAATTGAATATAAGTTATCATGCTCTCTCCTCATATTTAACTAAGTTATATTATACACTATTTATGATTTACTTATAGTCTCCACATATATAAAAATCCATAATTTAAGAAATAAACTATGCTAAATGTCTAATCAGAAATAAGACTTACTAGTGGAACAATTAAAGGATAAATATATTGTGAGTTGTAATAACAAAAGGAATTTGTTTATGCTATAATTTTTTTGGTCTTGGAGAAATACCCAAGTGGCTGAAGGGGCTGGTCTCGAAAACCGGTAGGGGGCGCAAGTCTCGCGAGGGTTCAAATCCCTCTTTCTCCGCCATTCAAAATACTAGCCACATCGTAAGGTGTGGTTTTTATTTATATATAAAAGCTTATTGATTAGATTTATAGGATTAAAAGAAAATGCTAAAATATTACTAGAGGTAATGGTGAAAAAATATAATGTCAGTCCTAAATATTTTGGTGTTGAGCTTACAGAG
>CAYZOC010000068.1:0-3635 GCA_964480275.1 uncultured Staphylococcaceae bacterium
ATGAAATTAAAGGTGGAGCCTTGGGAAGCAAATCTCAAGGCTTTTCTTTATGGGGATTTGTATGGAATGGATGAAGCACATATTTATTGCTAAAACGTTGAAGAATTTGATACCCACAAGTAATGCTACTAATCGACTTGATCTAGCTTTATTGTCAAATTGCCTTGTGAGGATTATGGACATTATTATTATTCTAATTGCCCATAAGCTTGTCTAATCAAATGTTGACTTTAATACCCCTAGTGATAAAATTAAAGATATAGATTTTATGGACACAAAAAACCAAGAAAAACTTTATGATTTTGTCGTTATCGGTAGTGGAATCGTTGGTGCTAATATCGTTCGTGAACTAGCAAAGTATTCCCTATCTATTTTACTATTGGAAAAGGAAAGTGATGTCGTTAATGGACAAACACTTGCAAATAGCGGCATCATCCATAGTGGACATGATCCGCTAGAGGGGACACTAAAGGCGCAACTCTGTGTGGAAGGAAACGCCCTCGCCCACAAGTTAAGTAAAGAATTAGACTTTCATCTTCTCGAATGTGGGGGACTAGTCCTCGCCTTTTCAAAAGAAGAAGAAGTAACACTCCATGAACTTTATAATAATGCCCTTGCTAATCATGTTCCTCACGTCAAACTTTTAGATAGACGAGAACTTTTAAAGCGTGAACCAAATATCAATAAAGATGTGCTGATGGGACTAGACCTACCAACAACTACTGTTTGTTCACCCTGGGAAATGGCGCTTGCTAGTGTTGAAAATGCAATCCTTAATGGCGTAGAAGTCAAAGTCGACAGTCGAGTCGATGAAATTAAATATATTGATGATCATTATGAAATAACAGTTAATGGTAATAGTAAAATTCATACAAGTAGGATCATCAATGCCGCTGGTATTAATAGTGAAGTGATTGCGCGCCTTGTTGAAGAAGATGTTGAATTTAAAATTAAACCTCGACGCGGCGAATACTTTACACTTGATCCAAAAAACAAGGGTTTCTTTAATAGTGTGCTCTACCCGCTACCGACTAGTTTAGGCAAGGGAGTTTTAATAACTCCTCAAGTTCATGGCGAAACACTAGTTGGGCCAACAAGCGAAGATATTAGTGATGGTAGAGAAAACCTCGTGACTAGTGAAGGATTACATAAAATTATTACTGACGCTAAAAGAATTAGTCCAAATATTCCTTTTGGCACAAATATTCGTAATTTTGCAGGTGTTAGAGCTAAATCTAGTTATGAAGACTTCTATATTAAAGAGTCAAAAACTTGTCAGGGTTTTTATCATGTTGCTGGTATTGATTCCCCAGGATTAACTGCTGCCCCGGCAATAGCGAATTATCTAATCGAGATGATTAAAAAAGATGTAGTCTTAGTGCCCAAAGCTAACTATATAAGCGGGAGAAATTATCAACCCTTATTTCGATATTTAGCAAAAGAAGAAAAAATAGCAGCAATCAAACAAAATCCACTCCATGGCCACATCGTCTGTAAATGTGAAAACATTACGGAAGCCGATATTGTTAATGCCATCAATGGTGTTAGTGGTGCTGATACAGTTAAAGCCGTCAAAAAAAGAACTAGAGCAGGTGCAGGTATTTGTCAAGGTGGGTACTGTGAAAGACATGTGCTCGCACTTATTGCCAAGCATAAAAATATGAAGATGACAGAAATTAACTATTACGAAGCGGATACACCAATCCTCTTAGAGGATATAAAGAGGGACCAACAATGAAATTTGATATTGTCGTCATTGGTGGTGGGGCAAGTGGAATTTCCGCTGCTTCTAAAGCAAATCATCAATCTTTAAAAGTCGCAATCATTGAACGCGAAGATAGTCTTGGTGGTATTTTAAATCAATGTATTCATAATGGTTTTGGTGTTCATCATTTTAAAGAAGAACTAACTGGTCCTGAATATGCTCGAAGAGTGGAAAAACTCTTAACAGACGAAGTCGAAGTATACCGTAATACTTCAGTCGTTAATATTACAAAAGTTGCTGGTGGGTTTATTATCGATACAAGTAGTGTCGAAGCGGGCATCAATCAAGTATTTGCTAGAGCAATTGTTATGTCTAGTGGAGCTTACGAGCGGACAAAAGGACAAATCCGTCTGCCAGGTCGCCGTTTCAAAGGGATTATGACCGCTGGTAGTGCTCAACGTTATTTAAATATTGATGGATATCTAGTTGGGAAAAATGTCTTTATTTTAGGCAGTGGTGATATTGGACTAATTATGGCCCGAAGAATGAGTTTAGAAGGCGCTAATGTTTTAGGTGTTGCGGAACTAATGCCTTATTCAAATGGCCTTAATCGTAATATTGCCCAGTGTTTAGAAGATTTTGATATCCCGCTCTTTCTTTCCCACACAGTTAGTAAAACGTATGGAAAAGATAAACTAGAAGCACTAGATATTAGTCAAGTTGATCAAGACTTTAATATTATTGAAGGTAGCGCCAAGCATTTTAAAGTTGATACACTCTTACTTTCAGTTGGACTAATTCCAGAAATTACGATTACCAATCAACTCCCCTTAGAAGTTGATGCTAAGACGCGAAGTGCTAGTGTAAATCAAAATTATATGAGTAGTATTGATGGACTTTTCTTCGCAGGCAATGCGCTCCATATCCATGATCTAGTAGACTATGTTTCTAAAGAAAGTGAAGCAGCCGGTGAAAAGGCTAAAATGTATGTTCTTGACAACTTTAGCCCCGAGCGCAATGAAGTCAAAATCAATCATAATTCACTGATTAGTTACACAGTTCCACAAGTTGTTGACTTTAATAATTTAACCCATAATTTTGATATTTCATTTAGAAGTAAAGTAAAGGCCACCCTTGCTCTATTCCGGCTCAAACAAGGGGAAGTAGTAATCAAAGAAAAAAGAGCACGTCATGTCGTTCCGGCCGAAATGGAAAAGTTTAATGTTGAACTCGAAGACTTAGTTTCGACCGGACAATTAGTAATTGAGATGGAGGTATTAGGATGAAAAAAGAATTTACCTGTATCGTCTGTCCGGTTGGTTGTAAATTAGTGGTTGATGGTGATCAAATTAGTGGCAACCGCTGTCCAAGAGGTCTAGCTTATGCCCTCCAAGAAATCAAAGATCCCAAGCGTGTTGTTACCACAACTGTTGCAACTAATTCACCGATAAAACGAAGACTAGCAGTCAAGACTGATCGCCCGATTGCGAAGGCCCTAGTTTTTGATGTAGTTAAGACACTTCGCGCGATTGTTATAAGAAATAATATTGATGTTGGTGACATTATTATTAGTAATATTTTAGATACTGATGTTAATATTGTGGCGTCTGATGAATTTAGAATGACTTAAATTGTCAACCACAAGCAAAGTACCTATATAATCACATATTTATCATTAGAATAATAAAAAAACTTGACGCAATTTAGCGTCTTTTTTCGACCAATACATTTCTACTAGTAAGAAAAATTATATATGGTAAAATTGAATTTGCTAGTCTAAAGAACTTTGCAGTTACTAGTAATAATAACTAATATTTTAGTGAAATCTTATGCATCAATTTTATTTCTAAGCGGACAAATATATTTGATGTCTAGTCGATAAAAAGGTACGTCATTTCGCCTTAGTACTATTTAATTAGAGGCATAATAT
>CAYZOC010000069.1:0-3585 GCA_964480275.1 uncultured Staphylococcaceae bacterium
GACGAATAGTAGCGTGCGGACAGACAAGACTACATGTATTACATTGAATACAGTTATCCTTGTCCCAGTGTGGGACCATATCAGCAATCCGGCGTTTTTGGCGGAATGTAACATCGCTCTTCATTGAACCATCAACAAGGCCATAGTCTTCTTCAACAAAGACACTAGTTGGTAGATCATAACCTTCAAGATTGTCAATTGGCATCACAAATTTATCAAAATATTTATCGCCAGTTAATGTAACGTCACGTAATGGTTTTAAGTCGGCCCATTCTTTGAGAATTTCGACCTTCTTTAAGCCGTTTGCGCCTGCATCAATAGCATCATAGTTTTGCTTAACAATTTCTTCACCCTTACGGCTATAAGTTTTCTTTGCCATAGTTTTCATCCATTCAAGGGCCTTTTCGTAAGGCATGATGCTTGGATTTAGATAGAAGAATGAAGATTGGAGAATTGTATTAGTGTGGCGACCTAAACCTAAATCACGTGCTAACAGACCAGCATCAATGATATAGAAGTTGATGTTTTTCTTCGCCATTTGATATTTAACACGGTTAGGAAGTGCCTTTTGTACTTCTTCAACGGTCATTGGTGTATTTAGTAAGAACGTTCCACCCTTCTTGATGTTCTTGAGCATATCAAATTTATACAAATATGCATCTTGTGAACAAGAAATAAAGTTGGCGTTTTCAATATAGTAGGTCGAGTGAATTGGGTTTTTACCAAAGCGTAGATAGCTACGTGTTGGTCCCCCGGCTTTTCTTGAGTCATATGCAAAGTAGGCTTGCGCATATTGACCAGTCGCATCACCAATAATTTTAATACTTGATTTATTGGCGCTGACGGTACCATCACTACCTAGACCATAGAATAAGCATGCACTATATTCGTGATCAATGTGATATTCATCATCCCAAGGTACGCTTAGATTTGTTACATCATCGATAATACCAACCGAGAATGAGTTCCATGGATTATTATCAAGGAAGTCATAGACACCTTTAATATGTTTTGGTTGTGTGTCGCGACTACTTAGGCCATAACGACCACCAACAATTACGTCAAATTTACGATTTTGTTGTTCTAGTGCAGTAATGACATCAACATATAAGGGTTCACCAACGCCACCCATTTCTTTGGTCCGGTCAAGAACAGCAATCTTCTTGACGGAGGCGGGAATAACATCAGCGAGGTGCTTAGCGGAGAATGGACGATAAAGATGAACTTTAACAAGACCAACTTTTTCGCCTTTTTTATTTAAATCAGCAATGACTTCACCAGCAGTTTCCGTCACGCTACCCATCGCGATAATAATTTTTTCCGCTTCTTTATGGCCAACGTAGACAAATGGAGCATAACTACGACCAGTCATTTCACTGACTTTGCCTAACACTTTTTCGGTCACGCCTAAGACACGGCCAAAGTGCGTATTTTGTGCTTCCTTGCCTTGGAAGTAAATATCATCATTTTCAGCACCACCACGGGTAACTGCATTACCATGAGGATTGAGTGCTTTCTTTCTAAAGCGGGCAATTGCTTCTTGAGGAAGTAATTCTTTCCAATGTTCGTTATCGATAAATTCAACATTTTGAATTTCATGACTTGTTCTGAAACCATCAAAGAAGTGTAGGACTGGTGCACTTGCTTCCAGCGCGATTAAGTGCGCGGCATTCGCTAGGTCAGCAACTTCTTGGACAGAGTGCGCAACCAACATTGTGACGCCAGTTTGACGAACAGCGTAAATGTCTTGGTGATCACCAAAAATTGAAAGAGCACGACTAGCAATTGAACGTGCCGGTACGTGTAAAACAGCAGGTAGTAGTTCACCAACCCACTTATAAATATTTGGTAGCATCAAAAGTAGACCTTGTGAAGCCGTGTAGGTTGATGCTAGCGTTCCAGCTTGCAGGGCACCGTGAACAGCACCAGCAGCGCCACCTTCTGATTGAAGTTCGACGACTTTTACTTTACTGCCGAAAAAGTTAATTTTTCCTTCAGATGAGTATTTATCGATCAACTCTGCAATTGGTGAAGATGGAGTAATAGGGTAAATAGCTGCTACATCAGTGTAGTTATAGGCCGCAAGAGCGGCAGCAGTATTACCATCTACCGAGAGAAAAGATTTCTTGTATTGCATGGGATCCTCCTAAATCTTTTTAACAAAGTTATTATACATTATTATTCGGTAAAATGCTCCCTTATTTAACATTTTGTCAACTAAAAAAGGCATATCATTTGACATGCCTAATTAAATGGTAGACCGTACAGGATTCGAACCTGCGACCCGCTGATTAAGAGTCAGCTGCTCTACCAACTGAGCTAACGGTCCATTTGCTTAAATATGATATAACAAAAATATCAATAATTCAATGAAGATTATTGTTTTTTTCAAAAGAAAAGGACGTCAGCATGACGTCCTTTATGTCGTTTGTCTAATTATTCAACAATAGTAATGTCATCAGCACTCATTGGTCCAAGAACTGGTTCATTATACCAGCTTAAGATACCATCAAATGTGATTTCTGCGCCAAGGCCAGCGGCCATGACTTTATCTTTAATTGCTTGTTGAACTTCAGTACCGATGTGGTAAGAAAGTGAAAGTTTGATTTCGACAGCATCTTCGCCAACTCCAGCGCCAAGAATAATATTAGCGTGTGTTCCACCGACTGGAAGATCTGCTAGTGCAAGTTCTGCACCATTACGATCTTCGGCTCTTAAGATTGTCATTGGTTCATCAACTTTTACTCTTGCACTATCAAGGTCATAAAGTGATGTTAAGAATTGTTCGGTTGGTGTAAGTGCGTCATACCAAGCTTTAAAGTCCGCAGGAGTAATATCATGAACGGTTGGCAGGGTTGCATTGTGTTCAACTGGATCGACGACTTCTAGCCGTTTAACCCATCCGATTTCTGCAAGACCATTGTATGGAGCCCATGAACCAGCTGCTTCTACATAATCACCGATTTTAAATCCGGCGTTGCTATAGGCTTGAACTTTATAAATTGTTAATGCATAGTCACCATCTTGGATGGTAAGAGCATCATAGTCAGGATAAATACTTGTAATGTAACCACGAGCACCAACAATGTCACCACTCATAGAATCACGAATTGTATCAAGTGATTTCCAAGGGATAATCATTTGTGGATACAACCAAGCATTAAAGCTAACGGTTTTACTGACGCCATCAAGGGTCAGAGTTGCACGTAATTGACCAGATTGAATTGATGGAATGTCACTAATGTCATTACCGCCACCATCAAGGACTAATGGATATTCTGGATATGCAGGTCTAATAACGTTACGTTGTTCATCAAAAGGATTAACTTCAAAGGTCGCAAGTGGATTTCCACCGCCATCATTTCCTTCACGGTAGGTCCAGTCAACGGTAATTTCGTCACCCCAGTATGACACAACTTTAACGGCAAGTAGGTCACGACCATCTTTTAGTTCAGCGAGCCGGTCGGTATATAAAACTGTACCGGTGCCACTTTCCACAACTAGCGGAACTGTAGTAACAACTTCATTGATAACATCAAGCTTTTCAGCCTCAGTTTTTTCGCTTGTCACAGGTTCTTCACTTGT
>CAYZOC010000070.1:0-3421 GCA_964480275.1 uncultured Staphylococcaceae bacterium
AATCCTTATTATGAATGACAAAAACATTACAATCGTTAAAGCAACAAATCATGATTTAATTTCAATTTTAGCGCAGATGGATTACTTAAAAAACGAATTTCCGACACGCTTTTTTGTTCCATCAACAAGTCAAGAGTTAGACTATGTCATCAACAAGGATGGTGGTTTTATCTTCTTAAGTTTTGTTGAAGATAAGCTTGCAGGCGGTGTGATTGTCATGTATCCCGATCAACAAATTCATTATTTATCAAATCACGACTTTCAAAAGTGCGCAATTATTGATTCGATTTTTCTTGATCCTTCCTTTCGAGGACTTGGATTAGCTTCAAAACTTCTTGAGCGGGCACTTAAAGAAATCAAAAATCGCCCCTATGTTTATGCCACTGTTGCCCTCGATAATTTTAGTTCACAAAAACTCTTTAAACGAGCCGGATTCAGCATTTATGAAAAGAAAGCTCTTTACAATAATTATGAGCGCTATGTTTTGCTCAAGGAAAGTATGGATTAAATATGCTTTATAAATCAATCAATCTTGGCGCTATCTCGCGAAATTATGATAGGAGCAGGCAATTAAGTAAGCGCGAAGTGTTTCCTGTTGTTAAGGCTAATGCCTATGGCTGTGGTCTTAAACAAGTCGTCAGTCGCCTTGTTGAAGATTTTGATATCCCTCTTTTTTGTGTGAGTTCGCTTGATGAAGCAAAAGCACTACTTCGCCTTAAACTCGACAATGATGTCCTTATATTTGAAAGTCCTCGTGAGAAACTAGTTGATCATCCCCATATTATTTATTCACTTAATCACTTAAAAGAACTGCGACTTTTTGCTAATCTTAAATACCGCCGCGTCCATCTCCAAATTGATTTAGGCCACAATCGTAGTAGTATAAAAACGCATCAAGACATTGAAAAAGCAATTAGTTTAGCCAAGGAAATGAATGTCGAGATTGAAGGAATATATGGTCATCTACGTAGTAGTAATGAACCCACGGCCGTTGAATATATCAAACAAGTATTTGCCAAGTTTAAATTTAAATATCAACATATGGCAAGTTCGGAAACTTATATGAGTGAAGTGGGCAATGCAATAAGAATAGGCTCAAATTTATATGGCGATGGCCTTGATGAAGAGTTTGAACAAGCAATTGAATTATATACTTATGCCTCACGAATTATTCACGCTAAAAAAGGTGATACCTTTGGCTATTATCCAGGTTTTACCGCTACTGAGTCGTGTTTATTAGCCGAACTACCAATCGGTTATGCTGTTGGTTTTCTTCGTAACTACAGTGGGAGTATGCTCTTTTGTAACAATCATCTCTACCCCGTAGTTGGTGCCGTATCGATGAACTCATGTCTAGTTAAAATTGATCGTTACATACCAAAGAAGGCCAAGTTTTACTTGACCTCTAAACAATATCCAATTTCATATTTTGCTCAAAATAATAGTATATATAATCCAGAGATGCTCCTTCTATTTCATCCAGAAAAAATTATATATTTAGATGATTAGACGAGTTTTTTAAAAAGCTCGACAAGTAGCAGTAGAAAGTTAAGCGTCTTATCCTCACTATCAAGGAGAGGATTATATTCAACGATATCACTCGATGAGATTGTGAAATTAGCAAATAAAGCTTTGACGATGGTGGTGACATCATCTTTTTTAAAACCATTAGAGACAGGGACACTGACGCCAGGAATAATTTTGGGGTCGAGTGAATCTAAGTCGATGGAAATGTGAAGTTGTTTAATCCGTGGGCTTAGATAGTCGACTACTTCTTGTAATGCATTTACAAGACCAATTTTAATTATATATGAGTAAGGAAGATACTTTACCTCTAAACGATCAAGTAAAGCTTTTTCCCCTTCATCTAAGTCGCGAACTCCAAAAATTACGACATTCTCTTTTTTGATTTTGACTTGATCAGCGTGAAGTTTAACTAAACTTTCCTCACCCTTACCGACTAGAGCAGCAAGAATCATTCCATGGATATTACCAGACTCACTAGTTTTAGCAGTATTAAAGTCACCATGAGCATCAACCCAAATAACGCCTAAATCTTCTTCAAGCGGGGCAACAGCAGAAATCGAGCCAAGCGCGACACTATGATCGCCCCCAATCACTAGGGGAAACTCGCCAGCTTGATAGATTGATGATATAGCGGTTGAAAGTAATTGATTGGTTGCCACGACTGTTGATAAATTTTTTAGTGAATCATCTTGATGCTGATCTTTTATTTCAACTTCGGGTAAGAGGATATAATTCTCTAAATTTTCTTTGACAAAGTCTGCGCCAAGCTCAATTCCTTTGGCATTAGCGCCGAAATGTAGGGGGATAATAATTGGTCGAACAATTCTTTTATTCATATTTTTTTCCTTCCGTTTTGATCTTATCTAAATAGGCAAATATATTTTTAAGACTTGGGCGATAAATATAGCGACTAAAAGCCTTAGAAATTTCGCTTGAAGCTGTTTGATAAAAGAGTGAAGGCGAGTTACTCAAGCAGTAGTACTTAACTCCTTCAGTCCGGGCAATTGCTTGGTCTAAATATGTGAATTTAGTCCCATAAATTGCTCTTCCTTGATGCGCTGCGGCATCAATTATCAAGGCATCTTTCTTGATCAACTTTAATTGTTCTTTACTAATAATATTATGATCTTTTTTATCGACTTGGATGCCGTTGATAATAATATCAAAATCCGCAATATGCGTGTAAAATTCATCCATCGTCTTGCGATAATACATTGTAATATTGGGGCTAAACATCGATATTGCTCGAAAGGCACCTTGAGCGACATTTCCCGTCGAAAGGATTGCCACTTTTGTCTCGCTAGTCGGCATCATTCCATTGGCCATCACTGCGTGATAGGTCGAACTAAAGCCAGCTATAACGCTGTTTTTTTGCACAAAATTACGTGGTATAAGCGTCAAATCAATATATTTGTCCCGATAAAAAAGTCGGGGTGTAATATTATCTAAATCAATTATTTTAATCCCCCGGGGAATACATTCTTGTTCATAAAACGGCCGTCCTGATCCATATGGATGAGTCCAACCAATAATTGTTTGCCCCTCTCTTAAACGGTGATAGTCTTCTTTTTGTAATAACTTTAAAGAAAAGATAACGTCGCATTGGGCAAAAATTTGGTCGCGACTTGCTACTTTCGCACCCTTATTAATATATTCCTCATCGCTGATATCCATCGATTGGCCAAACCCTTGCTCAACAACTATACTATTGGCGAAATCGACAATGTCGTTTGGTAAAAGGGCGACTCGTTTTTCCCCTGGATACGTGGGAATAATAAAACCAATTGTTTCTTTCATTAAAACCTCCTTTAAATATATATGTCTAAAACTAATTAATTATAGCAAAAAAAGGCCCATTTTTCAATGATAGGGCCTCGTGTAGACTAGAGTTTAG
>CAYZOC010000071.1:0-3417 GCA_964480275.1 uncultured Staphylococcaceae bacterium
CGCGATTTTTATTATGGAAGCGACCACTAGGCTTGCCACTACGATCAAACGACTTCTTAGCGCCGGTTGGCTTATTTGCATAACTACGGCTAGGTTTACTAGTTTTGCCATAGCTTTTACTGTAGCTCTTAGCTTTCTTGCCATATAATTCTTTTTCACCGACATCAACAAAACCTGGTCCCTTACTTGCTCTCGTTGGGCGGTTTTTAGAACCAGGACGGCCACTAAATTCGCCACTACGTTCCGTATTTTTATTGGAACGTGATCGACGATCTTGATAGGGAGTATTTGTCCCACCATCTTGACTTTTACTAGCATAAGGACGACTACTTGACTTACTATAACTTCTAGTTTCACCTGTAGCATTTTCATCTTTACGTTTGTAGCGACCACTTGGACGATCAGTCATCGAACGAAAATTATCACTTCTTGCCTTTTCACCATCTCTCGATTTAAAGCCCCGACTCTTGTTACTATTAGTTTTGTTATAGCCACCTTGTTCGCCCTCGCGGATAGTGTTACGTTTCTTATAGTCATCAAGAGTTGGTTGGCTATCGCCTACTTTTTCACTAGGATTAGCTTTTCTATAGGCCCGACGCCGTTTCTTTTCTTTTTCTTCAACTTCAATAAATGCCTCATTGGCCTTATTTTGATACATTTTTTTATTATTGCTACTATTCGAACGTTTCTTACCAAAGTCACGTGGACTATTACTTTCTAATCGTTTTGTCCTTGTTCTACTTGGTTTTTTATCCTTCCCCTTGCCACTAGCACGATCACCAAGATCATCTTGTTGAGGGCTAAAACCTTCAACGACCTTCTTAAATTTGCTATCTTCACTGACTGGTTCCATTTTTAAAACTTTTAGTTTAAGACCCGTGTGTTTTTCTACTGCCTTTAAAAGACCTCTTTCATCATTACTACAGAAAGTATAAGCCTCTCCTTTAAGACCACGACGACCAGTCCGACCAATGCGGTGGACATAAGTTTCGGGACTATCTGGTAGATCAAAATTAATGACGTGAGTTAAATCATCAATATCAATTCCCCGCGCGGCAATATCAGTAGCGACTAAAAGACGAGTTTTTCTCTCTTTAAAATCATTGAGGGCAATCTGACGTTTTGACTGTGACTTGTTGCCATGAATTGCATCAGCTTTGAGTCCATACTCTAGCAAGTAGTTGACTAGTTTATTGGCCCCGTGTTTGGTTCTTGTAAATACTAAAACTGACTCAAGAGCAGGATTCACGAGTAAATCGAGGAGCAACTCCTTCTTTTCTTTTTTATCAACAAAAAATAATGAGTGATTAATTTTATCTAACATCATTTCTGGGGGAGCCATCTCAAGTTGAAGTGGGTCATTTAATAGTTCACTAGCAAGCGAGGTTACTTCCTTGGAGATGGTCGCTGAAAACATCATTGTTTGTCTGGTTTTGGGAATAAATCCTTTAATATGTTTAACATCTTTAATAAAGCCCATATCTAAAAGCGTATCCGCTTCGTCAAGGACAAAGTATTGGACATCGCCAAGTTTGACAATTTTTTGTTTGATTAAATCAATTAAGCGTCCTGGTGTCGCGACAAGAATATCAATCCCGCGACTTAGCATCCCTTCTTGGGCTTTTTGACTAGCTCCCCCATAGATGGCACCAACCTTGATGTTTAGTTTGCCACTGTAGGTTTTAAAACTAGTTTTAATTTGTTCGGCTAATTCTCTTGTTGGGGCAAGGACTAGGGCTTTAAGTAAGCGTTTATCCTCGTCATTTTTATTTTGATAAATTGATTGGATGATTGGAATTGCAAACGCGGCTGTTTTACCAGTTCCTGTTTGCGCACTAGCTAGCAGGTCACGGCCTGATAATAATATTGGTAGTGCCTCTACTTGAATTGGGGAAGGCGTTTCATAGCCCTCACTTTTAATCGCGTCTAAAATAGGTTGAATAATTTCTAAGTTCTTAAATGTCATGTTTTTCTCTTTCCGATGAATCTATTGTTCATTCTGATGAAATCCAACAAAAAAAGCGCTGGATTAAAGCTAACTAGCGCTACTTTGAATTCATCGAATATAGAGATTTACTATAGTAATATGTTCAAACTGTCGTGTGGAGACAGGCGTTATGTAACTTTTGGCTTCAACATATATGTTCATCTTTTTAAAGCCGTGTAGAGTTTAGCACAAAGCGTATAAATAACATAAATATTTAATTTTTATTTATCACTTCGTTTGTCAGGTCAATAAGGCGGTGATAGTTTGTCATTAAATTATGTGGGTATTTTTTATAGCTTGGATATCCACTGATATGGAAAAGACCACGAGGAACGGCGATTTTATCTTCATCGACCTCCTTTTTAAGCGCTAAATCAATAATCCCTAGTGCGGCGACATCTGGATGATGCGTGAAGACACGCAAAACCTTGTGGGCAAGTTTTTGCAACCAACGAGGATAACTAGCAACGATATTTGTTGAAGTCACACCAGGATGCATCGTCAAAACTTTAATATTATTGGGAATGTATAAATAAGTCGCTTCTTGATGACGCGATAAATAATAAGACAAAGCCCCAAGAGCGGTTTTCGAACGGCAATATTTAGCCATTTCTGTTCCCTGGTCGATTGTTAGGTGAGCGCGGGCCTTTTCAACCTTAACGCGATACCACGAAAGGCTCCCAACAAAGACAATTCTTCGCCCAAACTTTTGATCAAATAAGGCCTTATTATGTAGTTGAACGAGTAAATAATAGACTCCTAAATAATTAGTGCCAACTGTAAGAGGATAGCCTTGTTTAGTCGTTAGACCCTTTTGCGGGTGAAATACACCAGCATTTAATATTAGACCCGCAAAGTCTTGATACTCATTTTTAACCAAAGTAGCGAAACGCTCAATCGAGGCAAAATCGGCTTGATCATATTCCACAAGAATCAAATTAGCGGAAGGAAACAAGTCTAAAAGTTTCTCCCGAGCCTTAGTCGCCTTATTAAGATTACGACACGCCATGATGACTTTGGCCCCCAAACTAACAAGGTGTTTGGTCACACTAAAACCAAGGCCACTATTAGCACCAGTGACAATATATGTCTTCCCTTTTACATCATGATATTTATTTAGGTATTTTTTAACTCTCTTTGTCATTTATTCTCGTTCCTTATAAATGTATCCTAGTCATGATTATAACAATTCAAAGCCTCTATTAAGTTTAAAAGATTAAATTAGGGCATAACATAAGACGATGAAGGCTCAAAAAACTAATAAAAAAAGTTTATGGAGCCCAATTACTTAATAGAGGGTTTAATCCAATATTAATCGGGAGCAATAAACTTCAATATCTAAAATGGTGCAGCCAAAGAGACTCGAACTCTTACACGATTAAGTACTAGCGCCTGAAGCTAGCGCGTCTGCCAATTCCGCCATGGCTGCA
>CAYZOC010000072.1:0-3287 GCA_964480275.1 uncultured Staphylococcaceae bacterium
CCTTGTCTGACCAATTGATTAATTGTAGGCATAAGTTTTCTCCTTTCGTAACACTATTGCTAGACACGATACCGGGTGTATCAAGGTTTCCCTTTAAAAAACGACCGGTAGAGGTCTTGCGCACGGATATGATTATAAAGATTAATAAGAGACTTGTCAACGCCCATAGCAAAAAAAACTAGATTTTTTCACTAAATTCGATCGTGATGTAGTCTGAATTTTGATTTTTGATCGTAAAGCTATAGTCTATTTTCATTCCGCGGTTAAAAGTAAAGTCGCTAAATGTCTCGAGTCCAAAACTATCACCCTTATAAAATAGCGTTTGTTCACTAGCTTTACCACCTTGAGCAAAAGTATTGTCGCCACTTTTTTCAAGCAGTGAATATAGATTAAACTCTGGCTTTTTACCGCGATTGATTCCTCCGGTTGTATTTGTGTGGGCAAGCATTTCAAAAAGCCCAGCACTATCTTCTTGATATTCATCACTATACACATAGGTTCTTAATGACTGATCACGGACTTCATAAACCGTTCTTGCGTCGATATGATATACCTTTAACCCTGCGCGATTTGGTAGTTTAAACTGGTCATTTAATCGACTATCAAATTGATTGAGATCGGTTGGTGTATAGTATTCGAGCGCTAAAAACTCATCTAAAAAGTTGCCATTCCAAACACTTGGAATGATTAACACATCTCCCGTCTTCGCAAAGGGCCGCAGTTTTACCTCGCCTTCTTGTTTTAAAACAAGGGGGTTGGCCCATTCTAAAAGAAGTTTAGTTAGTGTTGTATGATCACCAACAGTGTAGTCCATCATATCAAAACCACCAACGGGATTACTTGGAGCATCGAGTTCAACATTATAATAATCAGGAATACCAAAAAGATGTGTCACTTCATGGATAAACGTGTGTGAGTCAGGCCGGCGATCAAGCAGGGTTTGATGAGCGTCCATAAAGAATGAAGAACTCCAGGCATAATTATGGGCAAAAGGACCCGGACCTTGATGTCCGCTTTTTTCATCATAAGTCGCAAACGCCCAGAAAATATTTTTCGTGCCTAAATCACGACTATTACTATAAGGATAGGCGTAGACAAGATATGTTGCATCAATATAGCCATCCTCATCACTATCATAAAACGCGACTTCTTCTGCACTATGGCTCGCTTTGAAATTTTCAACTGCTTCGCGTAAAAGATTACCGGTTATCGTTTGTTTGTCAACACCACTTATCTCACTATTAATCTTGGCAATTGTATACTCTTGACTTTCAAACCAGGGAGCGACAGTTCCTTCAAGTTTAAGCTTTCCATAGCTTGATCGATAGTAAAAGCTACTAACTGACTCCCACATCACCGCTTCTGGCTGACCAAAAAAGGCATTTTGCAGTCTAATATGCGTATCAATCCCATTATTACCATCAAGCTTGTCAAGCGAATAATCACTGAAATGAATTGGTAAGACTAAAAGTCTTTGCTGACCTGTGCTCTTCAAAGTTAATGTGCGTAGGCCACTATTAGGATTAGAACGTGTCACGTCAAAAAAATGTTTACTTGGTTGACTCACAAGTTCGACATTTTCATTGCTATATTGTTGACTGACAAATTGGTCGCTAAATTCATAGGGTGAAAAAGAGTTAGGAAAAAGGTTACAACTTGTGAGCAGTAACGTTGAGACTAAGAGGCTAAGGCCGATTAATTTCATGTTCTTCTTCATTGTAACCTTTATTATAGAGTATTTAGACTTATGTTTGTATTAATTTGTCTTGGTAAGAATTACTTCGATCCCGTTTGCATCCATGAGACCAAACTCAACAGTGAAGCCAATATCGTTACCGGCATTAAATTTTCCGGTCTCGTTTTTAAGATAAACATTCCAATCAGTAATTGTTTGTCCTTCTTTAAAGAGACTAGAATTACTACTACTGTTGCGGTAGTTATTATAGTAAGAACCAGAACCAGAGGCATCAAGTAATTGGAGGAGGAAGATATCACTATCAATACTCTCACTGCCAGTGTTACTCGCACCATAATAGACGGCATGTTGTTCGTTGGTTACATTGGCATAGACATCATTGCCAACTGGATCAACTTGGTACTCAAAGGAGAACCATCCATCGACGATGGGACCCGCCCAAAGTCGACTATCAACGTGCCATACGCGAACGCCAGACTGGTTGTGGCCAGCAGCGCCACTATAGTTGGTGTTATAGGCAACTTGACTGTCCTTTTGGTTGAGAATATCTGGTGTATAGTACTCAATGAGAATATATTCATCAAATACCGACCCATTCCATTCTGGATTGAGTAAAATAAAGTCGCCACTTTGGGTGTGTGGTCTTAGGGTAATTGTTGTTGTTTCTTCGATATCATTAGGAACAAAGGGTTGACTCCAGTTGAGGAGGAACTTTGAGTAAGCGTTATGGTCAATAACGTTGTTGCCCATCATATCAACGCCACCACTTGGATTATTAGTTTGGTCATAATCATAGTAGTCAGTTAAGCCTAGCATATGGCCGGTTTCATGAATAAAGGTATGGGCGTCAACTTTGAATTTCCCCGCTTCACCTTGGAATTGAGGGAGTCCCGCTTCGCCACCTTCATACATAAATTCATAGCTTGTCCAACCAAAAACGCCAGGATAAGGTTTACGCATATTTGATTCAGAATACACCCAGGAAACAAAGGCCCAGTATGTATCATTATTATTGTGTTGGATTGGTGCACCATAAACGATCCATAGTGAATCAAGCCATCCATCTTTATTTAAGTCATAATCACGAAGCATTTCATCAGGTAAAGTGTCATAAATTTTCTTGATGACTTTGTCTTCGATTTGTGAGCTATCAGTTAAATCTCTTGTTCTAATACCAAGATCAATCCAAGGAGCAACCTCGCCAGTAAGGGTGAGTTGACCACGACTACTCTTGTAATAGTAAGAGGCGACTGATTCCCAACCAGTATCGCTAGAACGGCCAAAAAAGGTGTGACCAATATCTTCACGAGTTTTTTCGGTTGCAAGTTTTCGTTGGTCACTGAAACTAACAGGAACAACCAGAAGCTTTTGCACGTCGGTTAATTCGGTTGACCATGCGTTAAGGGCATCGAATCCAATTGGCCAAAAAAGATCATTAATTTGGTTCATGTAAGTGTTGGGTTGAACAACACCATTTGGTAGTTCATTTAGACGTGAACTAAAAACGGGGGCACTATCGCTAGTGTATTCGACAGGTTTCACAATTGATTGTGAGCGGTCAAATGCAGGGGCCTCGCTTACAGGTTCACTA
>CAYZOC010000073.1:0-2846 GCA_964480275.1 uncultured Staphylococcaceae bacterium
TACTATTAGAGAAAAAAATCACGAATAACTAAGTACTAAAAGCACCAATTATTAGCTTTAGTCTGAGCGTATACGTTGATAAAACTTGTATATTAAACTACAATTGAATTAAAGAAAACAAATAAATAGGAGGAATTTATATGAAATATGAATTACCAAAATTAACTTATGCATATGACGCGCTCGAACCTTTTATTGACGCGCGGACGATGGAAATCCATCACACAAAGCATCACAATGCTTATGTGAATAATCTTAACGCTGCTCTTGAAAAGCATCCACAACTAAATGAGAATTTAGAAGATATGCTTGCTAACTTCGAACTTATTCCTGATGATATTAGGACAGCAGTCCGTAATAATGGTGGTGGTCACTTTAATCACACTTTATTTTGGACAATCTTAAAGGTCAACAATGGTCAAGGGCCAAAGGGCGAACTTCTCGAAGCAATTAAACGGTCGTTTGGTGACTTTGATAAATTCAAAGATGCGTTCACAAACGCCGCCAAGACTCGTTTCGGTAGTGGCTGGGCCTGGCTAATTGTTAACAAAAAGGGTGAACTTGAAGTAGTTTCAACACCAAATCAAGATACACCACTAGCATTAGGGCGGCCAATTTTAGGTCTTGATGTTTGGGAACACGCTTATTATCTCCATTATCAAAATCGTCGTCCTGATTATGTTAATGCTTTTTTCAATGTCGTTAACTGGGATGAAGTTGCAAAAAGATTTGCTGAATAAGTAAATATTAATTAATTAAATTTAGAAAAGACACCGTGTATACGGTGTTTTTTTTTATGTATAAAAAATTTGAAATTTATATATTTCTTACTTTATAACTCGAGTGTGATACAGCAAAATAAACTCATGCACACAAGGAGGAATATTAATGAATAAAAAAAGTGTTGTATTATCGCTTGCATTAACAGGAATTTTATTGACTAGTTGTGGAAATAACCTCACAGATCTTGAATACATTAATGCAAAAGAAGAATTTGTTTTTTGTGCTTTAGCGATTTCCCACCGATGGGATTTAGTGAACAAGGTCAAGCTACAGGCTTCGATATCGAACTAGCGACAAAAGTGAGGGAAGAAATGGAATTAAATCTTGTAACGAGATATATCTCATGGGATGCCAAAGTTTTGGAGTTAAATTCCAAAAGAATTGATGCGATTTGGAATGGTCTAACTATTACCGAGGAGCGCAAACTTGAAATGACTTTTTCTAAGCCATATTTTGAGAACAATCTTGTAATTCATCCAAAATTGATAGCGGAATCACTACGCGTGATGATTTAGCGGGATTGAGTGTCGGTGTTGAACTTTCTAGCAGTGCTGATATTGCGCTAAGTAAAGAAAACGAACTAGTGGATACGCTTGGAGAAATCAAGAAGTATGATAACTCTTCTGGTGCTTTCCTAGCCCTTAGTGCCGGACAAATTGATGCGATGATAATCGATGAAATATTTGCCCGCTATGTTGCACTTAAAGAAAATGAGGGTCAATATCAAGTAAGTAATGACGTAATTGGTGGTGAATTTTATGGGATCGGCTTTCGTCTAGGTGACATTAATCTTGCCAATAAAATCGATGAAGTTATTGATGATTTAGTTGTCAGTGGTTTTGTTAGTGAACTATCAAACAAATACTTTGGAGAACATTTGTTCTATCGGCCATGATTGAATATCTAGCTAGTGTATTTTCATATATTTTACAAGGAACTGGGGTGACACTTTTAGTGTCTACTAACATCTTACCATTTCATTAGAAGTCGCTTTTACTTTACGAGCTTAACTAATGAATCTTTCGTGAGTAAATTTTTAATATCGTCATAATTATTGAAAGTATAGTCTTTTATTTTCATATTTATATAGGTAAAAAGCTCATCGAGGGGTCCTTCCTCTTCTAGCTTATAGTCATAATAATTTTCTTCAATTATCGTAATAACAATTCGCCTAAGAAGGGCGATAAGTGAACCTTCGAGCCAATAGTCGACATGAAGGTTTGGATATAAATGCTCCTGCCTTAAGGCCTTAATGTAGAGAGGAAGACCATCATCACTACTACGATAAATGTCAAAAAAAGCATAAGTAAAATTTTGATGATTGGTTCTAAGATATTTAAAAGCATCATCTTTAATAACTTCTATCTTCGTGGAACTAGGAAAATGCGGCAGAAGATACTTAGTGAAAATATCAATAATTGCCTGATTGTTTTCGACGATGGTTATTTCACTGACATCAATCTTTTGGCTTATCATGAATGGATAATATCCAATACCTAGGCCTAGGATTAAAACTTTGCCCTTTGCTTGCTTAACTGAAGCCTGCATCGTCTTAATCTCATGGGGAATAATCGCCATCCAAATTTGATTGTTTTCGACTAGGGCCAAGTAGGGATAATTCTCTTTGCTATATGCTAGTGACAAATGTTCCTTAAAGTAGTCACCTTTATTTACGACATCATCAAAAATAAATAATTGATTTTTTTGATAACTGAGCATCGTTAAGCTCAAGTTTTTCTCATTTATATTCAAACCCTTTATTGTTTGATAATAGGGATCAATATAGAATTCGCTTAAATCAACTTCGTTAATACTAGGTAATAGATGCACATCAAATATTATTTTGTCTTCGTTATTATCTTGATCAAAATTATAGAGTGACTTTATTTTACGCCGGTATTGAAGGCTAGTTTGAACATGAAAAAAATCACGAGTCAAATCACCATTTGCAAACTCGTCTACCAGTTCTAGAGCAATCTCGCTTGTAGCAATATTTCTTGTTTTTGTAAGAAGTAACTCTTGTAGTTTTAATTTGTCGCCTTTATTTAAATTTAAATTCATTT
>CAYZOC010000074.1:0-2443 GCA_964480275.1 uncultured Staphylococcaceae bacterium
CAGACGCACTACCAAGCTGTGCTACATCCCGAGCTTAATCAATTGTATCAAAACAATAGTCGTCTAGCAAGAAATTATTGCTAAATTTTTGTGCTTTTTTGCATTTTTACCCTTTGGAAGTTTTGTGCTTACAAAAGCGAGTAAATGCTCTATTAATATATCAAAGAAAAAAGAAAACGCCAAGAGGATTTTATCTTGACGTTAATTAATTATATTAAAGCTTAGAATTCGCAGGATTCATCATCACAAACGGCCCCATTAGCACCACTAAAGCCTTTTAATTCGGTCTTTTCTTCTTCTAATACTTGATTGAGGGCTTGGATGAATAATGCTTCTTCTTGGGCTCCACTGATGCCATATTTACGATTGATGACAAAGAAGGGGACACCATTAACACCAATTTGACGGGCTTCTTCAATTTGGGCGTGAACTTCATCTTTATAAGCTTGACTATCATCAAGGACCGCTCTAGCAGCGTCAACATCATACCCTAACGCTTTGACAATTTCTAGTAGTGATGCTTGATCTGCGATATCTTGACCATCTTTAAAATAAGCAACCATTAGGCGCGTCGTTAATTCGGCTTCTTTATCAAAAGTTGCCGCCCATTTAGCAAGACGATGAGCGTCAAAACTATTGGTGTGAATTGTTTTTTCCATATGATATTCAAGCCCAGTTTGTGCGGCCATTGTTTCAATTTGTTTAAAAAAGTTTAGCGTTTGTTCTTTGCTAAAATTTTTGCGCTTAATGTAATAGTCAATAGCGACAACATCACTCTTCTTTGGCGCTGTTGGGTCAAGCTGATAGGCTTTATACACGAGCTCAATATTTTTATTCCCTACTTTTTTAAGAGCGTTTTCTAAACGGGTTTTGCCGATATAACAAAAGGGACAGGCAAAGTCAGACCAGATTTCTATTTGCATTTTACTTGTTGCACTCCTTGTTCTTTAAATTGACATTTATCATCGCTACAGTAACTTGATTGATCACACTTAGCGATTTTGGTTTTAATTTTGTAGAAGCTATCGATGAGAAAAGTTTTAATATCCTCATCGCTACGAGTGATGGCGATGACATTATCCTCGCCAACCATCAGCGTTGTTTGATTGATAAAGAATTCTCTGCTCTCAACATAATCAACACTTAGATCAAGGCGGTAATCATCACTATCGAAAAGATCTCTTATTTGGGGGGTGCACAAGCCTAGCTCATTAGCCATCCCTTCCATTCTATTTTTTTCGACATTTTTTAGCAGCAATAATTTTTTTAAAACATCAAGACCCATATATTCTTTTTCCGCCCACTTAAGCAAAATATAAGCAGCCTCTTGATGCGGGCAAACCGTTTCTTTAAATGGTTTAAAAAGCATCTTGATGCGATTCTTAAAAACAAGCTCGCCGATAATGCGTTCAAGCCGCTCAATATCACTAATGTTTGTATTACTAAGGGAGTACCAGACTTCTAAATTCATTAAATCAACCTCTTTTACTAGACTATCGTTATTCTATTAGAGAATTGGTTTAATTTCATCATATATGCTTATAAAAAAAGACCTAGCAGTCTAGGTCAATTGTTTGATCGTGAAAATACTAGGCAATTAGGCTACTTCAGGATGCTCTTTATGCTCTTCGATATCTTGTTGATCAACGATATCAATTGTCCGATCGATTATTGGAAGGACAAACATAACTGAAAGTGAGAGGAAATAGAAGAATACTGATAGCGTGCCAAAAGCAATTGTTACTGATCTAAAGCCAAAGATAAATAAGTAGAGCATAACAATAAAGGTGTAAATGACAACAACACCAGCGGTAATCAAACGATAGTATTTTAATATTTTATCGCCTAGTGGATGCTTGAGGTGATAAAGAATAAATCCACTTGCTAAATAGGCTAGGAGCATGAGCATAAATACTCTAAAGGTAATGGAAAAATCAAAGAAAACAGTATTAGCCCAAAGGGTCGTAAAGAAAATCATCGCATGGGCAATTAGTGCTTGGCTGGTAAATAGTGAAAGTGTTTTACTTTTAATCTTATGGGAATATAGAAATGCTAGGCCAATTAGCGCAAGCATTAAATATTCAATGATCCAAAGGGGATAGGCGACAAAGCCATTACGATTAACAATTAGATCAACAAGCGAGAAGATAAAGGCAAAGATGCCTAAACCTATGGTAATATAACCAAGAATTTCAAATGATTTACCTAGTTTTTTGCGAATTTCTTTGACAACAAAAGTTCGACCACAGTTGGCACAAAACTTGGCATCATCATGATTATCTTTACCACAAAATGAACATTTTTTCATAAATAAAAGCCTCTCTTACTCCTATTATATAATATTTTAGCTGTTTGATAAAAGAATAGTCAAAAAAATAGCCTCAAAAGCTTAAACGCAAGCCGCTCGCTAATTGAAATGATGATAAAAATTTAAATCAATCCG
>CAYZOC010000075.1:0-2401 GCA_964480275.1 uncultured Staphylococcaceae bacterium
CATAGCAAACTTAGTTGTGACAACCTTAAAAGTGGCACAAACTTGGTTATGACAAGACATATGAGTGAAATTACCCCCAAATCTTGGACCTTAATAGGTTAAGATATTAGGGGGGTTTTCTTTTTAATGGCCAAACCTAACTTTTAATTAGAGTGTAATTTATTGTTTGATGTTTTAATCTTTTTTAATTACATCGAGGCAATGATATATTAATAGATATAGAGTAAGATTAAATCAAGAAGGTAGTTATGGATAACTTAGTAAGAATAAATCGCCTCATCATTAAAAACATTAAAAACGTTAGCTATGGTCAAACAAGTTTTAAAGACACTAATTTAGTCTCTACCCAAGGTGCGGGGATTCTTGGTGTCTTTGGTCAAAATGGCAGTGGTAAGAGTGCTCTTTTAGATAGTGTCGCTCTCTTTAAGACGCTAGCTAGTGGCAAAAGTCTGACTAGTTTTGATAAGTATCTTGTTAACCGCCTTGCAAAAGAAGCCCAAGTTGATATATATTTATCGCTTCAAATCGAAGATGTAACTTATGAGATTATTTATGCACTCTCTTTAGTTTTAGATCGTAAAGATAGATTAAATATCAAGCAAGAAACTATCAAATATAAGGCTGATGCTAGTCGCCGTTATAAAACGCTAATTAAAGCTAGCCTCGAAAATAACATCGCCGTTATCAAAAATGAAAAGACGATAACAAAAATGTCACTAGCAACCAATAAGTCACTCTTATTTAATGAGCAAGTAAGGGCCTCACTAAACGCTTTTAAACAAAAAATTCTGGAAGTAATAGGAAGATATGCTAGTGAAAACATCTTAATTATTAGTAATTTTACAAGTCGCGAACTTAAATATCGTGATGAGTTTCCACTCGTCTACTACGCTAAGTCAAATGGCGCAAGTCGTCATTATATGGCGCTTAGATATGGAATCAATTATCTTACGGCCCACGACTTTGCCCTTTTTAAAGTTATTGTTGCTAAAATTTCACTCGTTCTTGATAAAATTATTCCTAATATTAATCTTGGATATATCATCCATCCAAGTAAAAACGATAAATATGCTCTTGAACTTGTGACGAATCGAGATGGTGTTACACTCCCTCTTAAATTTGAATCAATCGGTGTGAAAAAGCTTGTGCTAGTGCTTGGAGCACTATTATCGATGTATAACGCAAACAATGTCCTTGTTGTCATCGATGAGATTGATACAGGCATCTTTGAGTACCTACTTGGTGAAATGTTCTTAGTGCTCAAAGAAGAAGGAAAAGGGCAATTGTTATTTACTTCCCATAATTTACGGCCCTTAGAAATACTTAATCCCTATCAAATTGTATTTACCACGAATAACCCACTAAACCGCTACATCAAACTAAAGACGAGCACTAAGAAGTTTAACCTTCGAGACTTATATATTCGTAGTATAGAACTAGGTGGCGAAAAAGAAGACGTGTATCGCGCTAGTGATCAATATGAGATTTCGCGGGCATTTCGACTAGCAGGAGCCGATGATGAAGACTAAAAAGGTCATCCTTGTAATTGTTGAAGGAATGTCTGATAAAACGGTTCTTGCAGGCTTACTTCCTAAAATTTTTCCTGACTATGTTTTTCGCTTTAAAATTGTTCATGGTGATCTTTTAACGGCATCTAGCGTCAATCGTGGACAAATTTTAGCGAATGTCAACAAACAGTTATCGTATGCGATGAGTGAATACAAGTATCGGGCTAGTGATATCAAAGAAGTCATCCATCTTGTTGATCTAGATGGCGTTTATATTGACCCTATGTATATCGAAGAAAAAGCGACAATCGCAAAAATCTATTATTCTAATTCGCGCATGTATGTCAAAGATTATTCGCAAATCATTCGTCGTAACAATCAAAAAGTTAGTAACCTCTCACGTCTAATTGAGGCTAGTTACTTGAAAAGAAGTGGAAAGAAAATTAATTATTCACTCTACTACATGTCAATAAATCTTGATCATGTCATCGCCGATGATCCTAATTTATTTGCTGACTATCAAAAGGCTAAGGCCTCGTATGATTTTGTTGAACACTATCGTAATCATGAAGATGATTTTATCAAATTTTTAGCCTCACTTATTTTAAATGGGGCTCGAGATTACCCTAGTAGTTGGCAACAAGTTAGTATTAGTGATAACGCTCTACGACGAGCGAGTAATATGTACTACTATATATTGCGTTTGGCTAATGATTCTAAATTAATGCCGGCTAGTATAAAAAATGAATAAATTAATCGTTTTTATCTCTTGAAATATTTGCCTATTTATCGTATATTAAATTAGCGTGCGGCCGTAGCTCAACTGGATAGAGTACCAGACTACGAATCTGGGGGTTACGAGTTCGATTCTTGTCGGCCGCGCCATTCATGAT
>CAYZOC010000076.1:0-2352 GCA_964480275.1 uncultured Staphylococcaceae bacterium
CAAATAAAAAAGCCCTAGCATAGATAACTAGGGCCCGTATCATCGATAATAAAATTTATTTTTGTGAAACAACAACTTGGGGGAATGGTATTTCAATATTGTTGGCATCAAGTGTTTCTTTGATAAATTTACGAAGTGCACGTTCGACACCATAATGTTGTTCATTAAGTGTTTTAACTATTACACGTAGATCAACGCTACTTGCGTTAAGGGCAATAACACCGGCAATACTTGGAGCTTCAATAATTATTTCCGGATAGTTTTTACTAAATTCCGGGAATGCATTATTTAAGACTTCAATTGTACGGTTGATATCTTCTTCATAAGCAATACCAAACTCGACAATAGCAAGTGATGGATTTTTTGAATAGTTGATTAAAGTATTAACTTCACCATTATTATAAATGCGAATTTCGCCTTTCCAGTTACGTATTTTTGTTGTTTTTAGACCAATATCGGTAACTGTTCCTTTAAAGCCAGAAACTTCAATCACATCACCAACATCAAAGTGATGTTCGAAAATAATGAAGAAGCCTGCAATTAAATCTTGAATAAACTTTTGGGCTCCAAGACCGACAACAAGTCCTAAAATACCTAGACCAGCAAGTGCAGGAAGAACATTAACTCCCCAGATGGCAAGAAGAATAATAATGCTAATTATTGCTAGAGTGTAATTAATTACACTTATACTAACTTTACTAATTGTTTTTCTTCGTTTTTGCATTGCGCCTGGTTTATCACCAAGACGCTTGAGGCTTATTTTTGTAATTTTAAGAATTAACATCCACACAAAAATGGTAATTGCACTAGCAATAATCGCCGTTACTGATCCGGCAAAAAAGCTGGCAATATTATTGGAAAAGCCTTGGAAGAATGTTGTAAAATCAAAGTTCCAAACGAACATTAGCCCAACAACTGCGCCAAAGAGAACTAGGAGAAATAGAAAATAAATCAATGCTAACAACCACTTATTTATCGTTTCTTCATGTTTCTTTACATAACTACGTTGAACGAAATATAGCACAATGAAGACCAAGCCAATTGCCACGGTAATAACAATATTAAGTGGGAGCGAATCTAATAGAAAAGTCATAAAATACCTCCAATACTTGAATATTTTACCATATATTGTTAGATATTCGTATATCGAATACATATTTAGTTAGGAAAAATAAAAAAGCGAGCTATCAACCAACTCGCTTTAATCGCTTATTTTAAGTTAATTAATATAATTACCATAAACGGCAACTTTACCAGGCGCATTAGTTTTTGCGGTTGAAAGAACAAACACGCGAACATTACCCTTATTAATTCCACTTACCGATAGCGTTCCATTACTAACGTTTCTAGTTTCACCAGTCACAGCGTCTACATAGGTTCCATTGGGAATATTTGAGAAAGTTGCACCACCAGAAACAGTTACAAGTGCAAAACTATCAGTATTGCTATCAGTGTACCGACGTTTAAAAGCAAGACCACCGGAAATGTCATTGGTCGAGTACTGACCTTTTTGTAGAGCAGGAACCGCTCGTCTAATTAAATTAAGCGAACGAATATGTTTAGCAAGTGGATGGTTGAGTGTCGTCGCAACTTGGCCAGTGGCACTATCGTATTGCCCAAAGTCCGTCACATTAACACTACCTTCGATATGATCGCCAAAATAGGCGCGTCCGGTTGTACTTAGTGGTGCATTAGGGCCAACGTCAATCGGGGCTCCCTTTTGAAATTCGATTTCACTACCATAATAAATACTTGGAATTCCTCTAAAAGTGAAGATGAGGCTTAAATTTTCTGCCCAAACACTTTGATCTTGATTAAATCTTTGACCTTCTGGAGCTCCGTCTGGGGCATAATCGTGGCTATCAATGTAAGTAACATTCCACGTTGCATCCGCGTACGTATGGTCGCCACCCTTAGCAGTATTAAAGGCATCATAGGCATTTTTAAACGCCCAGTGCATGGGAAAATCAATGACATTCATCTTTGATTTGTTAGTGTAATCAACAGGGCGATATGAATTACCATTTAAATAATGGTTGCTTGAACTTGGTTGACTACCAACATTTTGGTTATCGTTCCAGTGTTGGAAAACACTTGCTTCGCGTTCTTCCCGGGTTGTCCAAGGATAATCTTTAGTTTCGTCCCAAGTAAAGAAGGGGTCGAAATCGCCGGAATTCCACTGTTCCACACATCACGATAACGTGTCGCTACTTCACCAAACATGTAGAAATCTTCGCCACCACGGTCAGTAAAGGCGGGAACGAACTCATTATTAAAGGTTAAACGCGAGATATGTTTAACAGTATCAACTCTAAAGGCATCAACGCCCATATCAATATAACGATTATAAGC
>CAYZOC010000077.1:0-2249 GCA_964480275.1 uncultured Staphylococcaceae bacterium
TAAAAAGAACTTTACCGTGCCAAGTAAAAATGCTTTTTTCACTGCTAGAATCAGCAAGTGTGACTCTATATGCTTCGCCGGTTTTCTTTGTAAGGCGAACAATTAAATTATGTTTCATGTCTATATTCTATCTTCGCTAAGATAAGACTACAAAGTAATTTCCAGTAATAATTTTATCTCTCCTTCAAAAAACGCAACCACCGCTAACAAAAAAACACCTAGTAAGAGGTGTTTAATTTTCTTTGGAGCTTCCTACCGGATTTGAACCGATGGTCATTGAGTTGCAGTCAATTGCCTTACCAACTTGGCTAAGGAAGCACAATTGCTAGTTAAGTATATAAGAAAAGCTGAGATATTTCAATCGAAAATATAAAGAAAAATCACTCATCAACTAGGACAATTTTGCCACTGGTGCGACTTGCTTTTAAGTCAATAAATCTTTGATTCCTTGAGCCACGATATAGCAGCGTTAAATCCTGCAGTTCATTGATATAGCGCCCATCAATTAAATAATCAGCCTCATGCATAATTGCTTGAATGTGTTGATCCTTGTTGGTCAAAAGATTTTCATAGGTATCACCAGAATAGACTGTTACATTTAAGCCTGTTTCATGGGCTTTACGTAATAGATATAGAGAAGCTTGTGGCTGTAACAAGGGATCGCCACCTGAAAGCGTTATTCCTTCAATTAATGGATTTTTTCGCCATCTAGCAACAATATTATCCACCTCTTCTAAATAGCCACCCGCAAGATCCCATGTCTCCTTGTTATGACAAAAAGGGCAGCCAAAGCGGCAGCCTTGCGTAAAAACAACAAAACGGAGGCCAGGGCCATCGACAATGCTATCATTTACGAGACTTGCTATTCTGATCTTATTTTCCATATATTAAACTAAAGGGTGGTTTTCCACCCTTGTCCTCGACTATGCTTGACGTGCGATAAACTTGGCGATATTTCCATAATTGGCAAATTGTTCAACATTTTTACTGGCATCAATGACGATTAGTGTTGGCACACTTGTAATATTATAATGCTTGGCTAGTTCTACTTCATCTTCGGCCAGAATTGTATCATACTCGATTCCCTTCTCATCAAGGGCGACCCGGGCAAACTTACAGTTTGGACAAGTTCTCGTGGTAAAAAGAAGGAAGTGTTTATTGGCTAAATCATTTTTTACTTCATCAACTTGGGTGATGATCTTGGTTGTAATACTTTGATCAACATAGTCTCCTTCTTTGATCACATATTCTTTGCGTTGATTGAATTCGGCCTTCTTCCCATCGTTCCAGTTTTGAATTGGTCGATAATAACCAGTAATACGACTATATACTTCGGTTTTGGCTTGACAAGTTGGGCAGGCAAAATGTTCACCTGAGATATAACCATGTTCCTTACAAATTGAGTAAGTTGGGCTCATTGTAAAATATGGTAGTTGATAGTTTTCGGCAATTTTACGAACAATATTAGCGGCAATTTTCCAATCTTGGAGCTTTTGTCCTAAGAAGGCATGAAAGACGGTGCCACTTGTATATAAGATTTGCAGGCGATCTTGAATTTCTAAGGCTTCTGACACTGACTCAGTGTAGCCAACAGGCAGATGACTGCTATTAGTGTAGAAAGGCGTGCCACTATCACTTTTAGAAGTAATAATTCCAGGGAAGCGTTCAAGATCATGTTTGGCCAAGCGATAAGCAGTTGATTCCGCTGGTGTTGCTTCTAGGTTATATAAGTCACCATATTTTTCTTGATAGTCACTAAGGCGGGTCCGCATATGTTTGAGCACTTGTTCGGTAAAATCAATTGCTTGTTTATTAGTTAAGTCTTTGCCAATCCATTTGGCATTCAAGCAGGCTTCATTCATTCCGACTAGGCCTATCGTTGAGAAGTGATTAGAAAAGTCACCAAGATAGCGTTTAGTATACGGATAAAGTCCATCTTCAAGAAATTTAGAAACTAGATCACGCTTGATTTTTAAACTCTGCGCGGATATATCCATTAGTTCATCTAAACGTCTATAAAAGTCATCGCTATCTTTAGCTAGATAGGCAATACGCGGCATATTGATTGTGACAACACCAACACTACCAGTATTGGAACCACTACCAAAGTAGCCACCACTTTTCTTCCGTAATTCTCTTAAATCTAATCTTAGGCGGCAGCACATACTTCGTACATCACTTGGTTCCATATCACTATTAATATAGTTACTAAAGTATGGTGTGCCATATTTAGCGGTCATTTCAAATAA
>CAYZOC010000078.1:0-1934 GCA_964480275.1 uncultured Staphylococcaceae bacterium
AGAAAAAAATACCTACTAGCAATGATTGAGGGAGATTTGTTGTTTTTTTCTAACAATTTTTTTACCGGTTATCGTGTTAAAAGTAACGTTTTTATGCAGTGTTTCACTAAAGTGAAGTTATTAGAGAAAAAAATCTCGACTTTTTGACGAAAACTATTGATTTTTGTCGCTGAACACTATAATATAATGTTTGTAAGAATTACGAGGAGGTATTAATTACATGAAAAAAACAAAACTCTTACTCTCAAGCCTAACACTTCTTGCAGCGACCCTTGCAAGCTGTGGACAAACAAGCTCAGAACCTGTTTCTGAACAACCAAGCAATACTGATCCAGTCACATCAGAACCAGTGACTTCCGAACCAGTTTCAGAAGTTCAAGTCGAAGCCGGTTTCTTCGGATTTGGTGGTGTTGCAACCTATAAGGTCACCGCACCGACTGCCGAGAAAAAAGGTACAGTACAAACTGAAATCAACTTTGCTTCGATTCTTCTCAATGAAGATGAAGAAATTCTTGATCTCCGCCTTGATGTTGTCCAAATCAAAGTTGGACTTAATGAAGATAACACTGCGACTGTTGTCACCGGAAAAACTAATGGTGATGCTGGTGTTGACACCCGTTCAAAATGGGAACTATTAGAAGAATATAACATGAGTGGAGCTTCACCAATTGGTAAAGAATGGTATTTACAAGCTGAAGCGTTTGAAAACTTTGCAGTTGGTAAAACCGTTGACGAACTCTTAGCCCTTGAAGGTAGCGATACCAATTTAACAGGCGATAAAGTTGCTGTTGGTGTTACAATTCACGTTAATGGCTTTATGGATGCAATTGAACGCGCTGAAGTAAACAAAGTTGCCGTTGAAGACACTAAAGATGTAGTGATCGGCCTTGGTGGTCTTGGTGCACAAGCTACCGTCCAATCAAACTACACTATTGCTGGTGCTGCTTTCGATGCAGATGGTAAAGTTGTTGCCGCCCGGATGGATGTCTATCAAGTCCCATACGTCATTGATGCTGCTGCTGAAGGTTTATTAGCGGGTATTAGTTTAAATCAAACTAAGGTCCAAGTAGTTGCCAGTGAAGACGTCAAAGTTGGCTCAATTAAAAGCAAACATGATCTCTTAGAAGACTATAATATGAATGGTGATAAGGGTGAATGGTACGAACAAGCCAATAAGATTACTGCCTACATGGTTGGTAAGACAATCGAAGAAGCATTTGTCTTAGGTGAAGATAACAAATTTAGCGAACCTGCTGTGGATGTTTCAATTACTGCAAACGATTACATGAACGCATTCCTTGAAGCAGATCACACTGCATTCAACGCTCGCTATACTGCTTAATAATTAGCACTAACCTCTAATTTAAAGGAGCCAAAACTGGCTCCTTTTTCTTGTCTTTAATCGCGCTTAATGTTATATTTTTTATAAGGAAAAATAATATGAAATTAATTGAACAATTACAAAAAGCGAATATAGTAGCACTGAAAAATAAGGATAAAGAAGCACGAGCAATCCTTAGTGTAGTTATTAATAAAATAACAACTAAAGAAAAAGAACATAATACTCAACTGAATGAGGAAGAAGTGCTCCAAATTATTCTAAAAGTAAATAAGGAATTAGAAGAAGAGAAGGCGGGTTATCTTAAAATTAACAACCTCGAAAGAACCCTAAATATTGAAAAACAAATAGCGACAATCGCTATTTATATCCCTCGCCAATTAAGTCCAGAAGATATTGTAAAAGAAATCGCAAATTTAGACGATAAATCCTTGCCTAATGTCATGAAACACTTTAAAATGAATTTTGCTGGACGCGTTGATTTAGGACTTGTTTCTAAAATCGCCCGGCAATAATCTAGGGACGTAGTTAAACGGTATAGCAACGGTCTCCAAAACCGTTATTGGGGGTTCGATTCCCTCCGTCCCTGCCATCT
>CAYZOC010000079.1:0-1681 GCA_964480275.1 uncultured Staphylococcaceae bacterium
CAGCCCAAACATTAAAAAGTAAGTTGCTAAATAAGTAATGCCGACAATCGCTAATTGAATAGCTAATTTATCAGTTGATTCGGTCGAGGCAATCTCGCCTTCAACATCAACAGGATTAGCCGCATCACTAAATACTTTAGTTTCAATATCAACTTCACGTTTAACATGTCCCCTGGCCGCGAAGATGTTAAGAAAAATTGTGCCAGGGATAACCGCCGCTAGTGTTCCTAGTGCGGCTAGTGCAAGACCAAAATCACGGCCACCAGCGAGGGCGTATTCACCAAATTCAGTACCAATTAAACTTTGGAAAGTGTTACCAAAGTTACCGGCTTGACCAGGACCCTGACCAAATGCTAGTGGAAGTAAAATACCAGCATAAGGTGCGTTATTTAAGGCAAAGTTTGAGCCAATTCCAATAAAGATAAAAGAAAGAACGATCGAAACAACAATACCAACAATTCCTTGAATTGTATATGTTGAAGCTATCAATAACCCACTTTTTACCGCACTACCATCTTTGACTCTCATTTTATTGTTGGTCACAAAGCCAATCGAGATAAAACCAATTGCTAGTGCATGATAAGTGATGACATTCATAAAGTTACTATCAATCAGTGGGAAGCCTTCGATTTGCGCGCCTACTTGATTGAATAAGTATTTAAATCCTAAGCCTAAAAAGCCAGCGATAACTGCAGTCGGAATTAGCATCCTTCGTAAAAAAGGAATATTTCTTCTAATCACGTGCGCAAGAATTAATAGTCCACAAATAAGCATAATTTGGAACAAAGAATTCCAATATGTCCCAAAGTTCCATAAATCAGTCGATGATAGGAAGTTAGTGCGAATTAAACTCATAGTTAAGCTCCTTTATTGAGTTGTTTAAATATTTCAAAGGTTTTCATCATTTGATAAGGACTGTCGCTTTTATCTAGATGAATACCAATTGTCGGTTGATCTTTAATATAAATAATTAGTAGGGCTTGTTGTTGAACAGCGAAGGCATCAAGTGTTTCAAAGGAAAATTGGGTGATTTCACCCCGATGCTTTTTAATAATTGTCAGCCCATTAGCACCAAGCGTGATGATAACCTGACCCTTTTGTTGACGCCGGCGTTTATAAATATATATCATTCTTCCATGATAACTAAGCGTAAAGCCCGGATTATTTTTTAAGTATTGTTGGTAGAAGTGAAGATTTTCTTCATCTAGTGTAATAAGATCTGTTTTTCCTCGACTTGGTAGTTCTAAATAACCTCTTAGATCATAGCGGGCCTTTAGTTGACACTTGCTACAGTGATAATAATGCCCTTTAGTATAGCCCGTATTTACACTATGACAATGAGGACAAGAAAAGAGTAGGCGCTCTAAACCTTCAGCGCGCTTCTTCCCCTTATAATCAACATCTAGACTATCTTTATAAGCATTAATGTTTATTTTTTCTCTAATCAGTTGAGCGATTTCTTCACTACTTAAGTGTTTGTAGTCTTCATAACTAATTATTTCTTTGACCTCACCAGTATAGCGACCTTTTTTAGGGTAGACTGACCACCGAGGTTTGGTAAGATATCCCCCTTTAAAATTAAAAATAACTAGTGGTAGTTTTAATAAGAGCACGAGCTTACCAATTGAATCCTCAAAGGAATATGGTCCACCATTAAATGAAGAATTGCCTTCAACAAAGA
>CAYZOC010000080.1:0-1521 GCA_964480275.1 uncultured Staphylococcaceae bacterium
CATGAAAAATAGAAAAGCTAGGCAGTAACGCCTAGCTTTTTTTATAATATTGTTGGCTAATTATGCAAACTTTTTAATCCGTTCGTAACGCTTACGTGCATCATTTTCACTCTTTGTAAGGAGGAATTCAGCATTTTCAGGATTGACGACTGGTAGTTGACTAAAGCGAGTTTCACCCATGACGAATTCACGGAATTGCGTATAGTCAGGTTCACGGACATTATCCATTTGTAATGGTGATTTTCCTTGTTCTTCTAACCGTGGATCGTAACGGAAGATTGGCCAGTAGCCTGAGGCAACAGCCTTCTTCTCAACTTGGATATGGTTACTTAAACCACCTTTAATACCGTGTTCAGTACATGGTGAGTAAGCAATAATTAGTGATGGACCTTGATATGATTCAGCTTCATGGAAGGCTTTAAGCGTTGCCACAGGATTTGCCCCGAGGGCAACTTGAGCAACATAAACATCACCATAGGCCATCGCCATCATCGCTAAGTTCTTCTTAGCACCAGTTTTACCAGAAGCCGCAAACTTGGCGATTTGCCCTGCTTGGCTAGCTTTTGACATTTGTCCACCGGTGTTAGAATAAACTTCGGTATCAAGAACTAGAATATTAACATTGGCACCAGAGGCTAAGACGTGATCAAGACCACCATAGCCAATATCATAGGCCCAACCATCACCACCGATAATCCAAACTGATTTGTCGAGGAAATCATCTTTATATTTAAGTGTTTCTTTGATCGCTTCATTTTTGGAGTTTTCGATTTCGCTGACGAGCTCTTTTAAGAATTCGCGAACTTTTTTCCGGTCTTTAATATTTTCAAGATAAAGTTCAATTAATTCTTTTAAGCGTGGTTCAACATTATCTTTTTCTTGGGTAAGAATGCTAGCTACTAGTGATAATTTGTAGTCGTTAGCAAGTCTCATACCAAAACCATACTCAGCATTGTCTTCGAATAATGAGTTAGCCCATGCAACACCATCACCATTACTGTTCGTGGTAAATGGAGTACCAGGGGTTGATCCACAGTAAATACTCGAACAACCAGTCGCATTAGCGACGAGCATGTCTTCACCAAATAGTTGAGTGACGATCCGATAGTAAGGAGTCTCACCACAACCAGCACAGGCTCCACTAATTTCCATATAAGGCATGAGGAAGCCAACACCCTTAGGTGCGGTTAATGGGAATTTGTCTGATTTATAAGTAACTTGTTTGTAAAGGTAATCGGCAGCTGGTTCATATTTCCATTCATTACGGGCTTCAACCATTTGTAAGGCTTTTTTACCACCCTTACCTGGACATTCGGCCACACATAGTCCACAACCAACACAGTTTTCAGGACTGACTTGAATTCTAAATCTTAAACCGGCAACTCGTGGCCCACCAACAGCTGGTAGGTGATCATCTTTAACAAGTTCTGGTAGTCCTTCAACTTCTTTTTCGTCGAGTAAGAATGGACGAATAGTAGCGTGCGGACAGACAAGACTACATGTATTACATTGAATACAGTT